>JAKANG010000095.1 GCA_021812505.1 Pseudomonadota bacterium | reverse complement strand
GCCGATGTCGGCGTCGATGACGCCGACCAGGGTCAGATGCGGGAAATGATGGCCCTTGGTGACGAGCTGGGTGCCGATGACCAGATCGAACTCCCGGTTTTCCACGGCCTGCAATTCCGCGCGCATCCGCTCCGTCCCGCCCGGCATGTCGGACGAAAGAACGAGCAGGCGGATATCGGGAAACAGTTCGGCGGCCTCCTCGGCGAGCCGTTCGACGCCCGGGCCGCAGGCGGTCAGCGAATCCGGCGCGTCGCAGGCCGGACATTTTTCGGGGCGGCGTTCCACATGGCCGCAATGATGGCAGATCAGCGCCCGGCGGCGACGGTGCTCGACCAGCCAGGTGGAACAATTGGGACATTGGAGCTTGTGGCCGCAGGTCCGGCACAAGGTCAGGGGGGCATAGCCTCGGCGGTTCAGGAAGAGCAGCGCCTGCTCGCCGTGTGCGAAAGCCTCCCGCATGGCGTCGGCTAGGCGCGGCGCGATCCATTTGCCGCGCGGCGGGCCGGCCAGGCGTAGGTCGATCGCCTCGATCGCGGGCAAATCCCTTCCGGCGAAGCGGCTTTCGAGGCGAAGCCAGTCATAACGCCCCTGCTGGGCGTTCTCCCGCGTTTCGATGGAAGGCGTCGCCGAGGCGAGAACAACGGCGCAGGACTCTTGTCGCGCCCGCACCACCGCCATGTCGCGCGCATGATAGGCGACGCCGTCCTCCTGCTTGTAAGCCGCCTCATGCTCCTCATCGACCACGATCACTCTCAGATCGGCGAAGGGCAGGAACAGGGCCGAACGCGCGCCCGCCACCACCCGCGTTTCGCCCTCGGCGACGCCGCGCCATACCCGGGCCCGGCGGCGCGGCGTTAGTCCCGAATGCCATTCCGCCGGCGGCTGGCCGAATCTTTTGGCGAATCGTTCGAGAAATTGCGCGGTCAAGGCGATTTCCGGCATCATGATCAAGGCCTGGCCGCCATCGCGCAGGGCTTGCGCCACGGCTTCGAAATAAACTTCCGTCTTGCCCGAGCCCGTCACGCCTTCGAGCAGGATCGGCTTGAAGGCGCGCGCCGCGACCGCCGCGCGCAGAGCCCGAGCCGCCAGATCCTGCGCCGCTGACAGGATGGGGGCGCAGAAATCGGGGTCGGGCCTTCCACCGGGCGTATCCGCCGGCAAGGCGACCGCCTCCAGGGCGCCGTCGTCGATCAGCGCGTCCACGACGCCGGGCGAAACGCCCGCGAGACGGGCCAGTTCGGTCTTGGTCGCGGAGAGGTCGCCGATCAGCGCCGCAAGGACGCGCTGGCGCGCCGGCGTCGGGCGGTTGGGGGCAGCGCCCGTCGCGCGCACGCCGATCCGCAGGGGCTCATCCTCCGCGTCTTCCGCCGCGCGGGTCGCCATGCGAAGGACCATGCCGCGCGGCGCCAGCGCCCAGGCGGCGACCCAATCGAGGAAGGCGCGGAATTCGGGATGAAAAGGCGGCAAGACAAGCCGCTCAAGCACGGGCTTGAGCTTACCGGGATCGGCGCCTCGTATCGCCCAGACGATCCCGATATTGGTGCGCGAGCCGAGCGAGACCTTGACGAAATCGCCCTCCGCCAGCGCCATTCCCTCGGGAATTCTGTAGGAATAAGGCTGCTCTACCGCGACAGGAACGAGCACGTCGGCGACACTGGCCCGATCCCGCTCGCGGCTTTCGATCATTCTTGCGATCCGCGTTCAGGCGGGCTCCAGCTGGCGCTGATGGGCTCGATCAGGCCAGGGCGCCGTGACAATGCTTGTATTTCTTGCCAGAGCCGCAGGGGCACGGCTCATTGCGGCCAACACGGCCCCAACTTTCCGGATCGTTCGGGTCGCGCGGCGTGGTCGGCTCGGGCACGCCGAGCGCGCGGGGCGAAAATTCGCCAGCCTCAATGCGGGCGTTGATCTGGGTGAGCGCGAATTCATCCTCGCCGGTCGAGGGGTCGAGATGCATCGCCTGCATCGGCGGAAGTTGTGGCTCTTCGGGGCGCTGGGCGACCTCGATGCGCATGAGCTGGCCAGTGACAAATTCACGCAACCGGGTGATCAAGCCGTCGAAAAGCTCGAAGGCCTCGGACTTGTACTCATTGAGTGGATCGCGCTGGGCCATGCCGCGCCAGCCGATGACCTGGCGCAGGTGATCGAGCACGATCAGATGCTCGCGCCACAGATGGTCGAGCGTCTGCAGCAGGACCTGCTTCTCGATATAGCGGGTGAGCTCCGGCGAATTCATCTTTTCGCGCGCCGCATAGGCTTCGTCCGCGGCGTTTTCCAGCCTGTCGCGCAGCTCCTCGTCGCCGATGCCTTCTTCCTTCGCCCAATCGGCCAGCGGCGGCTCGATATTGAGCTGGCTCCTCGCCTCCTCCGCGAGCCCGGCAATGTCCCAGGTCTCGGGATAGGCGTCATGCGGCACATGGCGCGTGACCAAGTCGTCCACGACGCCGTGACGCATTTCCGTGATGATGTCCTCGAGCGATTCCTGCGCCATCATTTCGCGGCGCTGCTCGAACACGACCTTGCGCTGGTCGTTCATCACATTGTCGAACTTCAGCACGTTCTTGCGCATGTCGAAATTGCGCGCTTCGACCTTCTGCTGGGCCTTTTCCAACGCCTTGTTGATCCAGGGATGGATGATGGCTTCGCCTTCCTTGAGGCCGAGCTTGACCAGCATGGCGTCCATGCGGTCGGAGCCGAAAATGCGCATCAGGTCGTCCTGAAGCGACAGGAAGAATTTCGACTTGCCGGGATCGCCCTGGCGGCCCGAGCGGCCGCGCAGCTGATTGTCGATGCGGCGGCTCTCGTGGCGTTCGGTGCCGATGATGTAAAGGCCGCCGGCGGCCAGAGCCTTTTTCTTGAATTCCGCGATTTCCTCGCGGATCGCTTTCGCCCGCGCCTCGCGCGCCTCGCCCTCGAGCCCCTCGCATTCCTGCTTGAGACGCATGTCCAAATTGCCGCCGAGCTGGATGTCGGTGCCGCGGCCCGCCATATTGGTGGCGATGGTGATTGCGCCGGGAACGCCGGCCTCGGCGACGATATAGGCTTCCTGCTCGTGAAAACGCGCGTTCAGCACGGCGAAATGTTTCGACGGCTTGCCCGAGCGCGCGGAGGCATAAAGCTTGTCCAAGGCGCCGGGCGCGCCGAAATCGATCATCTGATATCCCTTGCCTTTCAGATAATCGGCAAGCTGCTCGGATTTCTCGATCGAGGTCGTGCCGACCAGCAAAGGTTGGCCGCTCGCGTTGGCGCTTTCAATTTCCGCGACGATGGCCTCGAGCTTTTCGCCCGAAGTGCGATAGACTTCGTCATCGGCGTCGAGGCGCGCGACCGGCAGGTTGGTCGGGATCTCCACTACGTCGAGCTTGTAGATCTCGGCGAATTCCTCGGCCTCCGTCGCCGCCGTGCCGGTCATGCCCGCGAGCTTCTTGTAGAGCCGGAAATAATTCTGGAAGGTGATCGAGGCCAGCGTGACATTTTCCGGCTGGACCGGAACGCCTTCCTTGGCCTCGAGCGCCTGATGCTGGCCTTCCGAATAGCGGCGGCCCGGCATCATGCGGCCGGTGAATTCATCGATGATCACCACTTCGTCGTTGCGGACGATGTAGTCCTTGTCCCGATGGAACAATTTGTGGGCGCGCAGGGCTTGGTTGACGTGATGCACCAGCGTCACGTTCGACGATTCATAGAGTGAGCCTTCGGTCAGAAGGCCGGCGTCGCGCAGCATTTGCTCGACCTTTTCATTGCCTTCTTCGGTCAGATTGGTGCTGCGCTGCTTCTCGTCGATCTCGTAATCGCCGGGCGCAAGGCTCGGAATGAGCTTGTCGATGGAGTTGTAGAGGTCCGACTTGTCGTCCGAGGGACCGGAAATGATCAGCGGTGTGCGCGCCTCGTCGACGAGGATCGAATCGACCTCGTCGACGATGGAGAAGAAATGGCCGCGCTGAACCATCTGGTTCAGCTCATATTTCATGTTGTCGCGAAGATAATCGAAGCCGAATTCGTTGTTCGTGCCATAGGTGATGTCGGCGGCATAGGCCTGGGCGCGCTCCGTATCGTCGAGTCCATGGACGATCACGCCGACGGTCAGGCCGAGGAAATTATAGATCCGCCCCATGTTCTCGGCGTCGCGGCGGGCGAGATAGTCGTTGACGGTGACGACATGGACGCCGTTGCCCGCCAGCGCATTGAGGTAGCACGCGAGGGTGGCGACGAGGGTTTTGCCTTCGCCGGTCTTCATTTCGGCGATCGAGCCCTCGTGCAGGACCATGCCGCCGATCAGCTGAACGTCGAAATGGCGCTGGCCGATGGCGCGCTTGGCGGCTTCGCGGACGGTGGCGAAAGCGGGAACGAGAAGGTCGTCCAGGGTCTTGCCGGCCGCGAGCTGGGCGCGGAATTCGTCGGTGCGGGCGCGCAAGGCTTCGTCCGAAAGCGCCGCGACCTCCGCCTCAAGGGCGTTGATGTCCGCGACCCTGGGCCGATAGGTCTTCAACCTGCGATCGTTGGCGGAGCCAAAAATCTTCTTCGCGAGGTTCCCCAACATCCGAAACGACCTTTCAGCGCGGGGACTGCCCCGCGACCTGGTGGACGCCGGCGATTGGAAAATCCTGGCCGGCGAGACGCGCCGCCCCTATGTCGGGAGCCCCGGCGCAGAAAGCAAGACGCCGCGCCTTGTTCTCGACGACCGCGACATTTGTACGACGGGAGCGGCGCGAGAGCGCGAAAAAGCCGGGAATCCGGCGCGCGAGAGATAGAAGCGGCGCGCCGCCTTGTCAACGAGACCGGTCTTTGGACGAATCCGCCTTTCTCAGCGCTCCCGCTTCCAGGTTTCGCCGCCGCAGAGCCCCCCGCCCGAAACGCAGCCCTGGACTTTCAGTTGGTTGGCGTCGCCGCCCTGGGAAATCTCGCCATCATAGGTCTTGCCATTGTCGAGATTGAAGATCGGCCCTTTCCAGACGTCGCCTTCGCGCCGCAGATTGATCAGGATTTTCTGGCCGACAGCGGATTTCTCGCCGGCGGCGGGCGGCGGAGCGGCGGCGACAAAGCCGCAGACATTCTTGCCGCAGGGTGCGACGCGGATCACCGCCGAACCATCAGCGACGCGCCACAAACCAAAAGGAAACTGCGCGGCCGAGGCGGTCGGCGCGAGGGACGCCGCGGCGAGCAGGGCGGAACATAGGGCGACGGCTTTTTTCATGCGCGATCAATCTCCTCGGGCCGTATCATCGGGCCCACCAGATCCATTAGCGTCTCTTCATCGGGATGAGAAGCGGTGAAAATTCGTTCGCGCGGCGCCAAGGCCGCGCAAACATCCGCTACATCGGCGGAAAGGCAAAAATGTGAGAGCCCAGACGCAGCGCGGGCGCCGATCAAGCCCAGCGCCGCCGCAGCGCTGCGCGGCGAGTAATGGAGGACGGCGTCGATTTCGCCCTTTTTCAAGGCGTCCACGACCTCCGGCGGCCATTGCGCAACCGGGCGCGCGCCATAGGTTTCGAGGACCACGACGCGCCAACCTGCGGCGCGCGCGCGATCTTCTAGAATCGGCTTCCGCTCGCGGCCAGCCAGATAGAGCGCCGAACCGGCCTCCATCGCCGAGACGAGATCCTTGGCCAAAGCCTCGGCGCGCGGCGCAACCATCTGAACCTGGAATCCCGCCGCCTTCGCCGCCTCCGCGGTCTGTTCGCCGACACACGCCGCGGGAGTCGCGATCAGTGCGGGCGGCGGCCGCCATCCGGCGAAAGCCTTGGCGCTGGTGGCAAGGATCAGATCGAACGACCCCTCTGGCGGCGAAAACGCCAACGGGACAATTTCAAGGACTGGGGCGATCACGGCTCGATGCCCCAGCTTCGCGAGTCTCTTCGCCGTTCGCGCCGCCTGATCCGATGGCCGCGTCACCAGCACGCGCATGGCGATCAGAATTCCAGCAAATCGGCCGGCGCGGCGGCGAGAATCCGGCGCGCGGCGGCCTCGCCCAGCGCCGCGGCCTCCGCCACGGGGCCTTCCGCACGGGCGTCAAACGCCTCCGAGCCGTCCTTGCGCAGGACGAGGCCGTAGAAGCTCACGCGATCTCCCGAGACGACCGCGTGGCCGGCGATCGGCGTCCGGCAGGAGCCGTCGAGCACATTCAGGAAGGCTCGCTCCGCGGCGAGGGCATGTCCCGTTGCGGCGTCGCAGATCGCGGCCAGATCGGCCTGGACTTGCGCGTCGTCGGTGCGGGCCGTGATCGCGATCGCGCCCTGTCCGCAGGCCGGCGGAAAGAGATCAAGCGGCAGGATCGACGTCGCCTGATCGGCGAGGCCAAGCCGCTTAAGTCCGGCCAGCGCGAGCAAGGTGGCGGCGAATTCGCCGCTTTCGACCTTGCGCAACCGGGTTTGCACATTGCCGCGCAGCAATTCGACCTCGAGGTCCGGGCGCAGGCGGCGAATCATCGCCTGGCGCCGCAACGAGGCGGAGCCGACGCGCGCGCCCTGCGGCAGATCCATCAAGGTCTTGGCGGCGCGTCCGATAAAGGC
>JAKANG010000094.1 GCA_021812505.1 Pseudomonadota bacterium | reverse complement strand
CTCGTCGGTCAAGTTGAGGCCGGTCATGCGGTCGGCCTCGAATTCCATCATGGTCCCGAGATGCTCGCGGGCGACGCGCTGGAAATAGGCGGTGAAATCATAGGACGTGAAGGCGTTCTCCTGGCCTCCGAGTTCCGCGACCAGATGCGAGAACTCGCCCTGCTTGTGGGCGTGGGTGCCCTTGAACATCAGATGTTCGAGGAAATGGGCGATGCCGCTTTTTCCCCGCGGATCGTCGGCCGAACCGTTGCGGTACCAGACCATGTGGGTGACGACCGGCGCGCGATGGTCCGGGATAACCACCACGTCCATGCCGTTTTCGAGCCGGAAATGATCGACCCGCGGTCCCGCATGCGCGCTGCGTCCCTCCCCCGCCTCGACCGACGACGCCTGCGCCGCGCCTGAATGGGGAGAAAGCTGCGATCGGGCCACTGGGCGAATCCTCGTTCTGACAAGCCTATCCAGCCAATATAGAACGCAAAGGCCGGAACGACAGCCCCGGCCCGAAAAATTCGCGATTTGATGAAGCCGCGGCTGCGCAGGTCAGAACATGCCGAAGAGCTTCTTGTCCTTGGGAATATCGCCGTCACGCAGGCCCGAGACATTGCCATCGGGGCCGCGGACCTTTTCGAGATAATCGCCCGGCGGGCGGACGAGTGCGTTAGTATTGGCCGGCCGGGTCGGCGCCGGATCGCTGCCGGCCTGCGCAGGGCCCGGAAGGCTCCGCTCCTTGGGAACGGTCAGCTTGGGACGTTCGGAATAATTGATCGTGTCGGCGACGTTTTTCGTTTGGAGGCCGATCGACCCGAACATCTTGTCCCACATGCTCGGGCCGGCGCCTGAGGGCGCCTCTGCATACGCCGGGGCGTCGGTCGCGGAAACCGGGTTGATCGCCTTGCGCTGGGCTGCGGCCTGGGTCGGGGCGCCAACCTGGTCGCCGGCGGCCGATTGGTCGTCGCGCCGGCCCCAACCGAACCAATTGGTCAGCAAATTCTGGTTTTCAGCGGGCGGCGGCGCCGAAGCGACGGGCGCGGGAGGAGCCGCCTCCGCAACGGGACGAGCCGGATTTCTGGACGAAGACTTGGCCTTCGGCTGGACGGCGGCGGGGGCCGCCTGCTGCGGCGCCGGCGCGGCCGGTTGCGCGGCAGGCGGCGGATTGGCGGCGTCCGGAGCGGTCTGGCCAGCGCCCCCAAGGCCGATGGCGCCCATCGCCTTGCCCCAGAGCGAATCGTCGGCGCGAGCCGCCTGAGCGACGAAAAGCGAGGCGCAGACCAAGAGGCCGCTCGCCAGAAGAGACGTCCGTCTCGCTTGCTTCGTCAACGCGTAACCCACCTTGTCATCCTTCGCCAAAGCCGGAAGCCCTTCGCCAAACCCTTAAAATATCGCCCTCTACCGCCGATTCAAGGCGTTTTCGCGGCAGGCGGCGTCGCCGTGGGCGCCGGCTCCGCGGCGGCGGGCGAAGGAGCGCTGTTTCCGCCGCCACCGAACAAGCGGTTGAATAGATATCGCTTCGGATAAGGGCTGTCGCCATTGGTCGCCTCATCGTCGACAGCGACCGTCTGGCCGCCCGCTTGCGCGGCGCCGCCTGACGCCGAGCCGCTGCCGCCGCCGGTGTGAGAAGGCGCAGGATTGGTCATGCGGTTCACGAGATATTGCTGCGGCATCGCCTGGCCGAACGCCGTCGGCGCGTCGGGATCGGCAGTCTGCGCCAGAACCGGTTCCGCCGCGAAGCTCAGGGCGACCGAGGCGGCCGCCAGCAGCAGCGCCCGTTTGCCTCCCGCGAATTGCCTCGTCCGCGCCATGTCGCCCCCTTAATCCGATTTCTCGACGTCCAGCCGCCCCTGCGGCAATTACGGAGCCGGCCGGGCTGGTCCGCCGGGATCGCCCCCGGCGACGCTCTCCCGCGCGGCCCATGCGTCATACACCAGCAAGACGACGCCGACAAATATGGCGGCGTCGGCGAGGTTGAAGACATAATTGGAGAGCGGCCCAAGCGAAAAAGGCGTGTGGAAATAAAGAAAATCCGCCACCGCGCCATGGACGACCCGATCCAGCGCATTGCCGAGCGCCCCGCCGATCAGGCAACCGATGCCGAGCGCCGAAGCCATGGTGCGTGACCGCCAGAGCCAGGAGCCAAGCAGGAAAACGGCCGCCAGGGCGACGCCGACGAGAGCGAAACGCCCGAAATCGCCGTCCGACCGCAGCATTGTATACGCGATGCCGCGGTTCCAGCTCATGACCAGCGCCAGAAAGGGCGTCAATTCGAAAGCGGGGCGATCCGGGCCGTTGAGGAGGCCGATCGCCCAGAATTTGCTGGCCTGATCCGCCGCGAGAACCGCCGCCGCCGCCGCGAAGCCCACGATTCTGCGAGAAATCTGGCTCACGGCCAGCGGCCCAAAGCGCGTAGCTCGCGCAGGGCCAAGGCGTCGCGCGGCGTCACGTCCGGGAATTCGGCGTCGGAGCCAACCAAAGGCGAGATCCGCCACGACCGCGCGCATTTCGTCCCCGTCGCGCGGCGGCTGACGACGCCGACGCCAGGCGTATCCGGCAGGGTGAAGGCGCCTTCCGGCGGCGGCCCCGCCACGATCTCGATGGCCGAGGTGATGCAGACATCGGCAAAATCGACGCCTCCGAGCGCCGCACGCAGGGATTCGTCGGCGACGAATACCTGCGGGTCAGCTTCGAGCGAGGCGCCGATCGTCTTCTGGGCGCGCTCGATTTCGAGCGCGCCGGTGACCACGGCGCGGACGCGGCGCACCGAGCGCCATTTGGCGGCGAGCGCCTCGTCGCGCCAGACCTCAAGCCCTTCGGGGAATTCGGTCAGATGGACGGAGGCCTCGCTCCCCGGCCGGAAGGCGAGCCAGGCTTCCTCCGCCGTGAAGCAGAGGATCGGGGCCAGCCATTTCAAAAGCGCGTCGCTGAGGATGTCGATTGTCGTCAGCGCCGCCTTGCGGGTCACGCTCGACGGCGGATCGCAATAGAGTCCGTCCTTGCGAATGTCGAAATAGAGGGCCGAGAGGTCGCCGGTCATGAAGGACGACAGCAGCGCGACCACCTTCTTGTAATCGAAGGCCGCATAGGCCTCGCGGACGGCTGAGTCGATCTCGGCCAGACGGTGCAGGATATAGCGCTCCAGCTCCGGCATGTCCGCCTTGGCGACGGCCTCCGCCGGATCGAAATGGGCGAGCGCGCCGAGCATCCAGCGGATCGTGTTGCGCAGCTTGCGATAGGTTTCGGAGAAGGTCGCGAGGATTTCCTTGCCGATGCGCAGGTCGTCCGAATAATCCGAGGCCGCGACCCAGAGGCGCAGGATATCGGCGCCGGCGTCCTTGATCACCGTCTGGGGCGCGACCACATTGCCGAGCGACTTCGACATCTTGCGCCCCTTCTCGTCGAGGACGAAGCCGTGGGTCAGCACGGAATCATAGGGCGCGCGGCCACGCGTGCCGCAACTCTCCAGAAGCGAGGAATGGAACCAGCCGCGATGCTGGTCCGAGCCTTCGAGATACATGACCTCGTCCGGCCCGCCGTCGTGACGGCGCCGAATGCCCGCCAGCGTGGGAAAGTGGACCGGGTCTTCCAGGGTGAAGGCGTGGGTCGAGCCGGAATCGAACCAGACGTCCAGCACGTCGTCGATCTTGTCGAAATCGGCAGGGTCATGGTCGGGCGCGAGGAAGCGCTCCGCGGCGCCCGGCTTATACCAGGCGTCGGCGCCTTCTTCCGCGAAAGCCGCGACGACCCGGGCGTTGACCGTCTCGTCCGCCAGGATTTCGTGACCGCCCTTCTTGACGAAAACGGCGATCGGGACGCCCCAGGCGCGCTGACGGGACACCACCCAGTCCGGGCGATTGGCGATCATGCCGGTGATGCGGTTCTCGCCCGCCGCCGGCACCCACTTGGTGCGCGCGATTTCTTCGAGCGCGATGGCGCGCAGGGTCGGCTGATTGGAGCCGACGCCCTTCGCCGCCGTCGCGTCGAGCGAAACGGCGAACGGCTTGTCCATCGCAATGAACCATTGCGGCGTGTTGCGGAATATGACCGGCTTTTTCGAGCGCCAGCTATGCGGATATTGATGCTTCATTTTTCCGCGCGCCAGAAGAGCGCCGGCCTCGATCAGCGCCGCGATGACGCGCGGATTGGCGTCGCCCTTGTTCCCCTTGTCGTCGATGACGCGGGCGTTTGCGAAGCCCGGAACCTCGTCGGTATAAAAACCGTCGGCGTCCACCGTATAGGGGATGCGCGTGTCGATGCCGCGCTCGTGCAGCAGGCGGCCGGAGGCCATCCAGATGTCGAAGTCCTCGCGGCCATGGCCGGGGGCGGTATGAACGAAACCGGCGCCGGCGTCGTCGGTGACATGGTCGCCGTCGAGCAGGGGGACGTCGAAGGAATAGCCGAGCTTTTCCAAAGGATGGGCGCAGGTCAACGCCGCCAGTTCGCTCGCCGGCAGGTCGCGGACGCGCTCGAAAGCCTCGACCTTGGCGGATTGCAACACGCTTTCTGCGAGCTTGTCGGCGAGGACATAAAGTTCGCCCGCCTTGGCCCAATTGCCCTCCGGCGCGGCGGTTACCCGGTAGAGGCCGTAGGCGATCCGGTGCGAAAAGGAGATCGCGCGATTCCCCGGCAAGGTCCACGGCGTGGTGGTCCAGATGACGACGCGGTAATCCTGACCCCTGGCCGGAAACGCGACGAAGACCCAATCGGACGTATGATCTTCGTATTCGACTTCGGCCTCGGCCAGCGCCGTCTTTTCCACCACCGACCACATCACCGGCTTGGAGCCGCGATAGAGCAAGCCATTGGCGGCGAATTTCATGATTTCGCGGGCGATGACGCTTTCCGCGGCATAATCCATGGTGGCGTAGCGGCCATTCCAGTCGCCGGCGACGCCGAGGCGCTTGAACTCCTCGCGTTGCACGTCGAGCCAATGTTCGGCGAACGCGCGGCACTCGCGGCGGAACTCGACAACCGGCACCTCGTCCTTGTTGCGGCCCTTGGCGCGATACTGCTCCTCGATCTTCCATTCGATCGGCAGGCCGTGGCAGTCCCAGCCCGGCACATAATTGGCGTCCTTGCCCATCATGCGCTGCGAGCGGGTGACAATGTCCTTGAGGATCTTGTTCAGCGCATGGCCGATATGGATATTGCCATTGGCGTAGGGCGGGCCGTCATGCAGCACGAATTTCGGCTTGCCGGCGTTCTCCCGGCGCATTTTCTCGGTCAGGCCGCTCTGCTCCCAATGGGCCAGAAGCTCCGGCTCCTTTTTCGGCAGGCCGGCGCGCATCGGGAAGTCGGTCTTCGGCAGGTAAAGCGTGGCGGAATAATCGGGACCCGTTTTTTCGGTCATGAATCAGGCTCGCGGCGCGTGAGGGCGAGGAAGGTCGTGCGGAAACATCCCGGCGCGCGTCGAGAGATCAGACGCGGACCGGGCCGATAATTCGCCGGAAATTTTGGGCGGGCCGGAACGACATGCGGCCTTTTAGCAAGAAGCGCGCCCGCGAATAAAGGGCGCCGCAACAAAAAAGCGCGGGCCGGTCGTCCCGGCCCGCGCCATGATCTCGAAAGGCGGCGGCCTTAATGCGCCATGGCCTTGAGGATGCTCTCGACCACCTTCTTGGCGTCGCCGAACAGCATCATCGTATTGTCCTTGAAGAACAATTCGTTCTCGACGCCGGCATAGCCCGAGGACATGCCGCGCTTGATGAACATGACCGTCTTGGCCTTTTCGACGTCGAGGATCGGCATGCCGTAGATCGCCGAGGTCTTGTCGGTCTTGGCCGCCGGATTGGTGACGTCATTGGCGCCGATCACGAAGGCCACGTCGGCTTGCGCGAATTCGGAATTGATGTCCTCCAGCTCGAAAACCTCGTCATAGGGGACATTGGCTTCGGCCAGCAGCACGTTCATGTGGCCCGGCATGCGACCCGCCACCGGATGGATGGCGTATTTGACCTCGACGCCCTCTTGCTTCAGCAGATCGGCCATTTCGCGCAAGGCGTGCTGAGCCTGCGCCACCGCCATGCCATAGCCCGGCACGATGATGACCTTGGACGAGTTCTGCATGATATAGGCCGCGTCGTCGGCGGAGCCCTGCTTGACCGGACGGGTCTCCTTGGCGCCGCCGGCCGCCGCCGCGTCCTCGCCGCCGAAGCCGCCGAGGATCACGGAGATGAAGGAGCGGTTCATGCCCTTGCACATGATGTAGGACAGGATCGCGCCCGAGGAGCCGACCAGCGCGCCGGTGATGATCAGCGCCAGATTGCCCAAGGTGAAGCCGATGCCGGCCGCCGCCCAGCCCGAATAGGAGTTAAGCATCGAGACCACGACCGGCATGTCCGCGCCGCCGATCGGGATGATCAGCAGCACGCCGAGCGCCAGCGAGACCAGAACGATCAGCAGGAACAAGAAGGGGCTGCCCGAGGCGAAGAAGGAGGCGATCAGCAGGACCAGGCCAACGCCGAGCGCAAGGTTGATCGCATGGCGCTGCGGCAGCATGATCGGCTTGCCGGACATACGGCCGTCGAGCTTC
>JAKANG010000093.1 GCA_021812505.1 Pseudomonadota bacterium | reverse complement strand
GTCGGACCGGTTCCGGGGCGTCAGAAAGGCTCGCGCGCCATGCGGCGCGCAACGATCGGTCCAAGGCGTTCTGTCATGTGGGTAAAGAAAGCGTTAATCGCGCTGGGGCTATTGTCCGCGCTCGGCAGCGCGGCGCGAGCGGGCGCCTGCGGACCGCAGGCGCTCGGCGTATCGCGGACCATCGCCGTCGGCGGGCCCGTCCACGTCGGCCTCAAGACCTATCCCCAGACGCTTGAGCTCAAGGATCACGAGGTCGTGCTGACCTTCGACGACGGCCCCGCGGCGACCACCGCGCGCGTGCTCGACGCGCTCGAAGCACAATGCGCCAAGGCGACCTTCTTCCTCATCGGACGCAACGCCGCCGCGATGCCGGCGGTGGTGCGGCGCGAGATCGCGGACGGCGACACCGTCGGCAGCCATTCCTATTCGCATCCGGGGGACACGCTGCGCCGCCTGCCCTTCGCCGCCGGCCTGGCCGAAATCGACAAGGGCGCGGCGGCGGTGGACAAGGCGGCGGGCGGGAAGGAATCAAAACTCTTCCGCTTCCCCGGCTTCGGCGATTCGTCCGCCCTGCTCGCGACACTCGACCAGAAAAAGGTTCCCGTCTTCGGCGCGGATGTCTGGGCATCCGACTGGAACGCCATGACGCCGCAGGAAGAGCTCGACCTCCTGATGGGCCGCCTGCGGCGCTCAGGCGGCGGGATCATCCTCCTGCACGACACCAAAAAGCAGACCGCGGACATGATTCCCGCCTTGCTCGCGGCGCTGAAGGCCGAAGGCTTCCAACTCGTCCACGTCGTTCCCGGCGACGCGCCTCCCGCGCTGAAACAGGCGCCAGCCGGCTGGACCTCGGAAACCGACGCGACCCTGCGCAAGATGGGAATCGAAGGCCCACGCATAGCCGGCGCGCCAAGAATGGACGTCCCTCTTCAAGAGCAGAGGGAGCCGAACGCCGATAAAAAGTAAAGATGCAGAAAACGCAAGCTTCTCAGAAGCTTGGTGCGGCCAAGAGGACTCGAACCTCCACCCCGGTTAAAGGACTAGCACCTCAAGCTAGCGCGTCTACCAATTCCGCCATGGCCGCGAGATCACCGAGCTTCGCGCCCGGACAATCGGTAGGCGCGTCGTCTAACAAATCGATCCTGACCTTGCAAGCCATCCGCCGCTTTTTTCTCGACGCACCCGCCACAGCAAGCCATAAGCGCGAGACGAGAGACGACCCGATGACTGAAAACTGCATGACGCCCGCCCCTTCCCTCCTCGCCGCGCCCGGCGCGCCGCCGGTCGAATGGCGCATTTCCGAGGGCCTGACCGATTACGCCTATGCCGTGGCGGAAATGGAGGCGCGCGCCAGCGCCATCGCCGAGGGCCAGGCCAGTGAACTGGTCTGGCTGGTCGAGCACCCGCCGCTCTATACGTCCGGGACCTCGGCGAAGCCGGAAGATCTGCTCGATGCGCGCTTCCCGGTCCATGCGACCGGGCGCGGCGGCCAGTTCACCTATCACGGGCCCGGCCAGCGCGTGGCCTATGTCATGCTCGATCTCAACCGCCGCTCGCGCGACGTCCGCGCCTATGTCTGCGCGCTGGAAAAATGGATTATCGCCGCGCTGGGGCTGTTCAACGTCAAGGGTGAAATTCGCGACGGCCGCGTCGGGGTCTGGGTGCGTCGGCCGGAAAAGCCCGCCGGTTTGAACGGCGAGATCGCCGAGGACAAGATCGCGGCGATTGGCGTTCGCATGCGCCGCTGGGTGTCGTTCCATGGCATTGCGCTCAATGTCGAGCCAGACCTCGGCCATTTCTCAGGCATCGTGCCCTGCGGCATCGCCGAAACGCATTTCGGGGTCACCAGCCTGGTCGATCTCGGCCTGCCGGCGACCATGCCCGACGTGGACGTCGCCCTGCGCCGCAGTTTCGAGGACATATTCGGGCCGACCGTCTCGTCGCCAGATTGAAATCGGGCGCGGAAGGCGCGCTGAACCTTCGCTCTACTCGACCGCCCAGTTGTCGATCAGCCTCGTCTTGCCCAGCCGCGCCGCGACCAGCAGGCGGATCGGGCCATCGGCCAGCGAGGCGGCCGGCGCAAGGCTGTCCGCGTTGCGCGCCTCGAAATAATCGAGGGCGAAGCCTGCGGCCTCGATCTCGCGACTGGCCCGCGCGACCACCTCATTGACTGGCGCGCCGGCCTTGATCGTTTCGGCGCTCGCGCGCAGCACGCGCGACAGGGTCACCGCCAGCGCGCGTTCCGGCGCCGTGAGATAGACATTGCGCGACGACATGGCGAGGCCATCCGTCTCGCGCCTGGTCGGCACGCCGAAGATCCTCGTCGACATGTCGAGATCGGCGGCCATGCGGCGGATCACCGCCAGCTGCTGGAAATCCTTCTCGCCAAAAAAGGCGCAATCCGCCTGCGCCTGGTTGAGCAGCTTGGCCACCACCTGCGCCACGCCGGCAAAATGATCCGGCCTGAACCTGTCCTCCAGCCCCGCGAGCGCCGGGCCGCCGGGAATGACCTGCGTCGAAAAGCCTTGCGGATACATCTCGCCGGGCGTCGGCGCGAAGCACCCGTCGCAGCCGACTTCCGCCAGTTTGGCGAGATCGGCGTCGAAGGTGCGCGGATAGGCGGAAAAATCCTCGTTCGGCGCGAATTGGGTCGGATTGACGAAAATCGACACGATGGCGCGGCGCGCATGGGCGCGCGAAGCCTCGACCAGCGAGACGTGGCCGGCGTGAAGCGCGCCCATGGTCGGAATCAGGGCGACCGTCTCGCCGGCGGCGCGCCATTGCGCAACCTTTTGGCGCATGGCGGAGATTTCGCGGAAGATCAGGGGCATTTCAGGCATAGCCGGCTCACAGGTTGGACGGATTTTTGATCGCGCGGAATTTTTTCGGCGCCTCGGGAACGTCCTCGCCGGCCGCGCGGCGCAGGAAATCGACATATTCGGCCGACAGGCCATTGGCCCGCGCCGCCGCGACGATTTTCGCCATGTAATCGGCCGGGGCGCGGCCGCAACTCTTGGACGGCGCGCCAATATAGACGAGCGCGCGAACCGGCGCGGCGCCCTCGCGCAGGACAGGCTGGCTCACTTTGGCATAGGCCCCTTGCGCGACGTCCTCGTAGCGGTCGAGCGCCGCCAGGTCGCGAAAGCTCAGTTCCCACAGCACGCCCGCGACGCTCGCCGCCGGATCGCGGACGACGGTGGCGAAACCATCGGGCATCAGCGCGAACCGATGGCGCGCCAGCCAGGCGCGCCCCAGCAGCCGCGCGCCGGGGCAGCGGCGCGCCATGGCGGCGGCGTCCAAATTGGAGCCATAGGCGAAATTCAACGGCATCGGCGCGCGTTATCCATATTGATATTTGCGTATTTGAATGTGATGATTGCATTGGCGGCGCGAAGCGCCGTATCGGCAGATACATGCCGAACAGGGAGGAAAACAATGAAATTCGCAAAATGGGCTCTCGCCACGCTTTTCAGCGCCGGTCTCGTCGGCCAGGCGCTCGCTGTTGAAGTTGCGGGCGACTACACTCGCCCGAATGGCGACAAGGTCAAGGTTTCGGTCGTCGGCGGCAAGCTTTATTGCAAGATCGTCTCGGGCAGCCAGCCGGGCTTTGAAATGTGCCATGGCATGAACAATGTCGGCGGCTCCGTCTGGAAGGGCGCCGAGATGAAACATCCGTCGATGCCGGGCCTGATGACCTTCAACGGCACCGTCAACGTTTCAGGCGGCGGCCTGTCGATCAAGGGCTGCGCGGTCGGCGAATCCATGTGCGATTCCGAGAGCTGGACCCGCAACTGACGCTTTTCACCCGCTTTCGTTTTTCGAGCTCCCGGCCCATGGTCGGGAGCTTTTTTTTAGACTGCGCGGTCGCTCTGGCGCACGCGATTCATGGAATGTGCGGATCACGCCGCCAGTGCTTGGGCCGCCGGCGCGCTTGCCTGGGCCGACCGCACGACGATCCGCGAGACGAACCATTCGGCAAACCAGCGCAGGGCCCAGGGGAAAGGCAGCAGGAAGGCGAGCGCGAGGGCGAGAACCAGGGAGCGCCACAGGAAATCCCAACCCGAGCCCACGAATTCGAAGCCGTGGCTGCCGGCGACATTGGCGCAGACCCAACGTGTCTGGTATTTAAGCACCCAAGCCCAGCCGATAATGGTGACGAAGGACAGGCTGAGGAGCACGATCCAGCCGAAATAAGGCAGGAAGCCGCCCTCGAAACGCAGGGCGAGGCCGCCCTGCTCCAGCCTCAGCGATCGGCAGAACCAGACGATCATTCGCACTGTCAGCCAGACGCTGAACGCCCTCGCCAGCAGCGATGCGACGCTATGGTAACGGGTTCCGGCCAAGGCGGGGCCGATCATCTCGCTCAGGCCCGTGCCGGCGAAAATATACCAGCATTCGCCGACCGAGCTTTCGAGACGAAGCCGCCTTCCGCCCGGAAGGGCGACCTGCTCCGCGACCCAGCGATAGAACCACAGGCCGGCCCAGGGCGCCGGAAGGATCAGCGCGACGGCGAAGACCATGACGACCGCGCGCCAGAACAACCCCCAGACGGGGAAGGACGGCAGCAATGGACCAATCCCCGCCGCCGGGGCGGCGGCGATTTCGGCGAAGATCGCCGCAAGAGCGGGATGTCTTGCGGCGGGAACGGGCTCCCCGCCCTCGCTCCAGACCAGGCAATCCGGCGCCACGCGGCCGACCCGCGCCAACGTGACGAGTTCGTCGAGAGAAACCGGACCGTTCTGCGCGCCGGAACGATCTTTGAAAAAATAATTCCACGCCATGACTCGGTCCTGAAAAAAGGCGAGGAGACCAGTTTGCGGCGCGGCGAAAAAAAACGCCAGCCCGGCAGAGCCGGGCTGGCGCGATACATTTCGGGTTGACGCGGATCAGGCGAATTCCATGATCACCGCGTCGACGGCGAGTGAATCGCCTTCCTTGGCCTTGAGCGCCTTGACGGTGACGTCGCGCTCGGCGCGCAACACGTTCTCCATCTTCATCGCCTCGACCATGGCGAGCGGATCGCCGGCCTTCAGTTCCTGGCCTTCCTTGACATAGATCGCTTTGACCAGGCCCGGCATCGGGCACAGCAGCGACTTCGAGGTGTCGGCGACCTTCTTCTCCGGCATGATCGCGAAGAATTCCGCCTCGCGGCGGGTGAAGACGCGCGCCTCGACGGTCGCGCCGGCATGGGCGATTTCGAAGCCGTTCAGGATCGAGCGCACCTGGACCGCGACCTTCTCGCCGTCGATCAGGCCGTTCCAGACCGGCTCGCCCGGAACCCAGTCGGATTCGAGCCGGTGTGCGTGCCCTCCCTCGACGAAGCGCACCAGCAGTGCGCCTTCGCCCGAGTCGATCTCGATGTCGAAATGCTCCTTGTCGAGCGTCACCGTGCGCGCGGAATCGAAAGTCACCGGCTTCTGCGTCCGCATCTGCCCGGAAATCTGGCGCTTGCGCTCGTTGTAGAGATTGTCGACGAAGGCCGCGACCGCAGCCATGCGATGCGCGTTCTCGCCCTTTGGCTTCAATGGCGAGAAGCCTTCCGGATATTCCTCGGCGATGAATCCGGTCGACAGATGGCCCGAACGCCAGCGCTCGTGCTGCATCAGCGACGACAGGAAGGGGATGTTGTGCCGGATGCCGTCGATGACGAAGCCATCGAGCGCGCGCGACTGGGCGTCGATC
The DNA here is from genome assembly GCA_021812505.1 of Pseudomonadota bacterium. Next base: position 869 of record JAKANG010000093.1, on the reverse strand, counting down.
GCCGTCAACCGGTCGCCAGCGTGGGTCACCAGCTTGGCGATCATCGGATCGTAGAAAATCGAGATTTCGCCGCCTTCATAGACGCCGGTGTCGTTGCGCACCGTGACGCCTTCGGAGCGTCCCTCCTCCGGCGGACGATATTTCACCAGACGGCCGGTCGAGGGCAGGAAGTTGCGGGTCGGGTCTTCCGCATAAATGCGGCTCTCGACCGCCCAGCCCTTGAGATGGACGTCGTTCTGCCTGATCGAGAGCGGCTCGCCCGCCGCCACGCGGATCATCTGCTCGACGAGGTCGATCCCGGTGATCAGTTCGGTCACCGGATGCTCGACCTGAAGGCGGGTGTTCATTTCGAGGAAATAGAAGCTCTTGTCCTGGCCGGCGACGAACTCCACCGTGCCGGCGGAATCGTAATTGACCGCCTTGGCCAGGGCGACGGCCTGCTCGCCCATCTTGCGGCGGGTCTCTTCATCGAGCAGCGGCGACGGCGCCTCCTCGATGACCTTCTGGTTGCGGCGCTGGATCGAACATTCGCGCTCGCCGAGATAGATCACATTGCCGTGCTTGTCGCCCAGCACCTGGATTTCGATATGGCGCGGGTTGACGATGAATTTTTCGACGAAGACGCGGTCATCGCCGAACGAGCTCTTGGCCTCGGACTTGGCGCGCGCAAAGCCCTCGGCGACCTCGCCGCTGTTATGAGCGATGCGCATGCCCTTGCCGCCGCCGCCGGCGGAGGCCTTGAGGATCACCGGATAGCCGATGCCGTCGGCGATCTGCACCGCATCCTCGGGCGTCTCGATGACGCCGAGATAGCCCGGCACCGTGCTGACCTTGGCGGCGTTGGCGAATTTCTTCGACTCGATCTTGTC
>JAKANG010000092.1 GCA_021812505.1 Pseudomonadota bacterium | reverse complement strand
TGATCGCGCCGGACGACAAGGAAGAGCCCCGCGACTGGCGCCTGCCGCTCGATTTCCGCGACGAAACCGATCCGCCCGTCGCTTCGGCGCGGCGCATCGCCGAGACGATCAGGAAATGGCTCGCGCCGGACTCCGGCGAGACAGTGCACGATCACGGCGCGCGCCGCCCCATCCGGCCCGGCGACGTCATGATTCTGGTGCGCCGCCGCGACGCCTTTTTCGACGCCATGATCCGCGCCTTGCGTGAAAAGGGTGTGCCGGCGGCGGGCGCCGACCGGCTCGAGCTCGCCGAGCACATCGCGGTGATGGATCTCGTCGCCATCGGCCGCGCGGCGCTTTTGCCCGAGGACGACCTGACCTTGGCGACCGCGCTCAAGACACCGGTTTTCGGCTTCGACGACGACGATCTTTTGCGCGTCGCGCCCTTGCGGCCACGTTCGCTGCATGAGGCGTTGCGGACCTCCGAGGACAAGAAATTTCAGGCCGCCTGCGTAACAATCGACCTGTTGCGCAGACTCGGCCGCGCCCTGCCGCCTTTCGGATTTTACGCCCGGCTGCTGGGGCCGCTCGGCGCCCGCCGCGCTTTTCTCTCAAGGCTCGGGCCGGAGGCGGGCGACGCGCTCGACGAATTCCTGAGCCTCGCGCTCGCCCACGAGCGCGCCCGCGCGCCCTCGCTCGCCGCCTTTCTCGCGGAGGTCTCGGGATCCGAGGTCTCGATCAAGCGCGACATGGACCTGACCTCCTCCTTCGTGCGGGTGATGACGGTCCACGCCGCCAAGGGGCTGGAGGCCAAGATCGTGTTCCTGCCCGATGTCTGCGCCGCGCCGGCGGGCAATCACGACGGCGCGCTGTTCCCGCTGGGGGAGCAGATCGCGTGGTCGCCCAAAAAGGATTTCGACTGTCCCGCCGTAGTCGCGGCGCGCGAAAAGCGGCGTGAGACGGGCGGCGACGAATATCGCCGCCTGCTCTATGTCGCGCTGACCCGCGCCGAGGAGAGGCTTTATATCGCCGGCCATCGCGGCCTTCGCGATTGTCCGCCGGAAAGCTGGCGCGGCATGATCGAGGCCTCGCTGGCGCCGGGCGCCGTCGAAACGCCAGCCCCCTGGGATGGCGCGCAAAAGGTCTTGCGTTGGGGCGCGGCCGAAACGGTCGACGAAACGCCGCTCGCCGCCTCGTCGCCCGTCGGGCAGGAAAAACCCGCCGCGCCGCCGGCTTGGCTGTTGGCGCCGGCGGCGGCCGAATTCGTTGCGCCGCCGCCGCTGCGGCCATCGAGCGCGCTCGACGGCGCGGATCAGAATGCGGTGGAAACGCCGTCTTCGCCGCGGCGCGCGACGGCGCTGGAAGAGGGGCGCCTCGCGCATCGCCTGTTGCAGCATCTCCCCGACCTGCCGCGCGAGCGCCGCCGCGAGGCCGCCTTGCGCGATCTTTCCGCGCAGGGCGTTGGCGGCGCGTCTGCGGAGCATCTTCTGGCGTCGGTGCTAGGCGTTCTGGACGACGTGCGCCTTGCTCCGTTGTTCGGAAGAAAATCCGTCGCCGAAGCGCGCATCGCCGCGCGCCTGGAAAAACCTGGCGGGGGCTTTGTCGAGATCGTCGGCGCCATCGACCGCATGGCCGAAACAGAGGAGGGACTCTGGCTCGCCGATTACAAGACCGGCGCGCCGCGCCCCGAGCGCCGCCCCGCCCATGTCGCGCAGCTCGCGCTTTATCGCGCCGGCCTCGCCCAGCTCTATTTCGGCCGGGAGGCGCGCTGCTTCCTGATCCATTCGCTCGGGCCGGTCGTGGAGGAAATCCCGGCCTCCGAACTCGACGCGGCGCTGCGCGAAATTCTGGGCGGTAATTAGAAAATTTCTAAACTGGGCGGATTCGATTGCGCGGCCGCGCGGGGCGCCGAAACTTGCCGCCGTGGAGGCCGCAATATGAAGAAAAAAACATTGCAGACTTGTCTCGCCGCCGCCGTTTTTCTGGGCGCCGGCTCGCTTGCCCTGGCCAAGGAGACGCCGGTCGGAACGCCGCAGAATGTCGCCGGCATGGAGATCGGCGCCGTCTATCTCCAGCCGATCGAAATGGACCCGCCCGGAATGATGCATCCGGCCAGGGAGTCCGATGTCCATCTCGAAGCGGACATTCACGCGACCAAGGGCAATCCCAACGGCTTCGCGACCGGCGACTGGATTCCCTATCTGGTCGTCAAATATCAACTGACCAAGGAAGGAAGCGACGAGAAGCGCGCGGGCGATTTCATGCCGATGGTGGCCGACGACGGCCCGCATTATGGCGACAATGTCAAGCTGATGGGGCCGGGCCGTTACAAGTTGGTCCTGCATATCGAGCCGCCGAGCGCCAACGCCGGCGCCCATTTCGGCCGCCATGTCGACAAGGAGACCGGCGTCGGCCCTTGGTTCCAGCCTTTCGACGCGGCATTTGAATTCACTTACGCGGGCACGGGCAAGAAGGGCGCCTATTGAGATGAAAGCCGTCGTCCTGTTCGGTCTGATCGCTCTCGCGGCGCCTTGTCGCGCGGCGTGGGCGGGAGACGCGCCGCAGTTCCGCATCGAATTCGCCGACGGCAAGTTCGAGCCGCGCCGGCTGGAAGTCCCGGCCAATAAGACCTTTGAGATTCAACTGGTCAACAAGGGGACGGGGCCGGCGGAATTCGAAAGCAAGCAGCTGCACAAGGAGAAGGTGCTCGCTCCGGGCGCGACCACTACCATGGTCATCCGCAATCTCGATCCCGGCGAATATGATTTCTTCGACGATTTCCATCCGGAAACGCCGCCGGCCGTGCTGGTCGCGAAATGACGCGGCGTAGAGGAGAGTGAATTGGGGCAGTACGGCAATATCGTCTTCATTGTCTGGCGCGAGAGCATCGAGGCCCTGCTGGTCATCGGTATTTTACAAGCCTGGCTGGGGAAGCAGGGAGAGGACGGGCGCACGCGCGGGCGGAAATTTCTCTGGGCGGGCGTCGGCGCCGGACTGCTGGGCGCCGCGGCGCTCGGTGCGGCGATCATGCTGTTTGGCGACGAACTCGATGACGACAAGCAGCAGATGTTCCAGACCGGCCTGATGCTGCTGGCTGCCGTGCTGATCGTGCAGATGGTGCTGTGGATGCGCCGCCGTGGCGGCGCCCTCAAGCGTGAGCTTGAAAGCGCATTGCAGAAAGCCGCCGATCAGGCCAACTGGTGGAGCGTCTTCGTCCTCGCGGCCATAGCTGTGGCGCGCGAAGGGGCGGAGACCGTCGTCTTTCTCGCTGGAACGCTCTCGGCGGCGCGCGGGACGGCGCTGCTTTCGCCGGGTCTCGGGGCGGCGGGCGGCTTCGCCCTGGCGGTCCTGACCTACGCCGCCCTGCAATGGGGCAGCCGCATCCTAAACTGGCGGCTGTTCTTCCGGGTCACCGAAGTCATGCTGCTGTTTCTCGCCGGTTCGCTGTTGCTGAATGGCGCCGACAACCTCACCTCGCTCGGTCTGCTGCCGCGCCTGTCCGGCCATTTGTGGGATGCGTCCGCCTTTCTTTCCGACGGTGGCGGAATCGGCGGCCTGTTCTCTTCGCTCACCGGCTGGCGCGCGCGGCCGGACCTCACCGAGCTCCTGGTGTTTTTCCTCTATTGGGCTGCAATGGCATGGCTGCTGTTTCGACCTCAGACCGCGACGCGGTGAGCCACGCTTGCGCGCCAACGTCCCGCAATATCGACGCTGTGTTGGCGCGGCTGGGCGTCTGGCTGCGCGACCATCAGAACCTTATCCGCCGCCTGCAATGGGCGGTGGTGGGCGCATATGCCTTCCTTCTGGTCGTTCCGGCGAACCTGCCTTTGCCGCGGGGCGCGGCCCATATCTGGAACAATCTGACGCTCTTCGCGCAATTCGTGTTCTGGGGACTGTGGTGGCCATTCGTGCTGGTCTCGATGGTTCTCGTTGGGCGGTTGTGGTGCGGCCTGCTCTGCCCGGAAGGCGCCTTGAGCGAGCGCGCGGCCGAACATGGGCGCGGCGGAGCCATTCCCCATTGGCTGCAATGGAAGGGCTGGCCCTTCGTCGCCTTCGCGCTGACCACGGTCTATGGCCAGATGACCAGCGTCTATCAATATCCCGGGCCTGCTTTGCTGGTGCTGGGCGGCTCGACCCTCGCCGCGATCGGCGTGGGCTGGCTGTGGGGCCGCAGCAAACGCGTCTGGTGCCGCTTCCTGTGTCCGGTCAATGGCGTGTTCAACCTGCTGGCCAAACTGGCGCCCTTCCATTTCCGCGTCGATCGCGACGCCTGGGCGCATTTCCCAAAATCGCGCGGCGGCCATGCCGCGCCGCTGAACTGCGCGCCTCTCGTTCCCGTGCGCAACATGAGAGGCGCCGGCGCCTGCCATATGTGCGGGCGATGCAGCGACTATCGTGGAGCCGTGACCCTCGCGCGCCGCTCGCCCAATCATGAGATCGTCCATGTCGCCGGCGACACGACCGATCCGTGGCAGAGCGCGCTGATCCTGTTCGGCCTGCTGGGCGTCGCCGCCGGCGCCTTCCACTGGGGCAATTCCGATCTTTATGTCCAGATCAAGCAATATCTCGCCGACCGCCTCGCCGACCATCACCTGATCTGGCCGATGGAGCCGGTCCTGCCGTGGTATGTGCTGACCAATTACCCTGATCTCAACGACACGATGACTCCGCTCGATGGCGCGGTGCTGCTGCTCTACATCGGCGGGCTCGCCGTTGCGATGGGCCTGTGCCTGAGCTTTCTCCTCGCCCTGGCGGCGCGGGCATGCGGCCCATGGTCGTGGAAGGCGTTCCACCATCTTGCGCAAGCCTTGATCCCCGTCGCCGGCTGCGGGGTCTTCCTCGGCCTGTCCTCCCTGACCGTGACCATGCTCAAGACCGATGGAGTCATCCTGCCCTTCATCGACGCCTTGCGCGCGGCGCTGCTGATCGGCGCCGGATCATGGTCCTTGTGGCTTGGCTGGAGCATCGCGGGAACCCGAGCGCGAACCGTCGCGCGCCGGCTCGCCACGACTTTGGCCTTTTCAGGAGCGGTCGTGCTCGGCTGCCTGGTCTGGGGAAGCCTGTTCTGGAAAATCGCCTGATGATTTGTACTGGCGCGTAAAGCCGGGGAGCGCGATCATGTTCCGCGAGATTGAAGGTCTTCCATCCGGCGTCCTGGGCCTTGAGGCGCATGGACGCGTCACTCATGCGGACTACCGCGACGCGCTGGTCCCGAGGCTGGAGGCCGCGGCGGCGCAGGGGCGGGTGGACATGATCTACGCCATTGCCGAGGATTTCGTGGGCTTCGATCTCGAAGCCATGTGGGACGACGCGGCCGTCGGCTTGCGCAACTGGAAGAATTTCCGCCGTGTCGCGCTGGTCGCGGATCAGGGATGGATCCGCGCGGCGGCCAGCCTGTTCGCGCCCTTCTACCCTTGCGAGTTCCGCTTGTTCAAACGCTCCGAATTCGCGGCGGCGAAAGAGTGGATCTCCCGGCCGCCGCAGGGCTGAGACGTTCACATTTTTTTGATCGGTTCGGCGACGACAAGCGTGACGAATTCGGAGAAATCGTGCGCCGCGGCCTCATAGTCGCGTCGCAGCGACGCTTTGACATAAGCCCAGCCGTCCCCGTTTTTCGCCGCCTGATCGATCCGCGCGCGCCAAGCGTCGTTCTCTTTCTCGATCTCGCGCAGGAACCTGTCGCGGATGGCCGTGAAACTGCCGGTCTCATGGAATTCCCGCGTTCGCTTGCGCAGATCCGCGGCGAGCATTTCCAGCTTTTCGCTGAGCTGCTCGATTTCCTTGTCGGGCATGGCGGCATCCTCCAACGCCCCCGCAGCAGGGATGGATATGGCGACGCGCGGCGCCTGGCGCAATAGTTGGAGTCCCTCCATTTCTCAGGCGACTCGGCGGCGCAAAATCGACATAATGGCGGGCGAACCTCAAAAATCCTCTTTGCCAGAGACTCCCTTGAATTCGTCGAAAAGCTTCACCGTCACCCGGCGCGCCGCGCTGCTTTCCGCTGCGGCTTTGCCGCTGTTTTCCCGGCCGCTGCGCGCCGGCGCGAATGAGGCCTGGCGCAGGACTTACGGCCTGTCGTCCTTCGGCGATCTGAGCCTGCCCCAAAGTTTCGACCATTTCCCCTATGCGCAGCCTGGCGCGCCGCGCGGCGGGCAATTGAGAATGGAGGCGGTGGCGAATTCGTACGATTCGCTCAACGGCTTCATCCTGCAAGGCAATCCCGCGATCGGCCTGTCGATCGTCAACGACAGCCTGATGGCGGGCAATCTCGACGAGGACAACGCCATCTATGGCCTGGTCGCCCATGCTGTCGAGATTTCCCCGGGCAAGCGCCAATATCGCTTTTATCTGCGGCGTGAGGCGCATTTCCACGACGGCTCGCCGCTGACCGCCAAGGATGTGGTTTTTTCCCTGAACATTCTGCGTGACAAAGGCCATCCGGTGATCCGGCAATTGCTGCGCGATCTGGAAAAGGCCGAGGCCCAGGCCGATGATGTCGTGCTGGTGAGCTTGCGGGAAAATTTCGGGCGCGACTCGATTCTCAACATCGCCGGCCAGCCCATCCTCTCCGAGGC
>JAKANG010000091.1 GCA_021812505.1 Pseudomonadota bacterium | reverse complement strand
GCGACGGCCGCCGCCGCCCGGCGGGCGGGGGAGCTTTCAGGCTGAACTTGCCCCGGCGCCGCTTTTGACCCATGTTCGGCGCGGAGCAGATGGAGCGCGCCGATGAGCAAGGCCAGGCAGGACGACACCGGACCCCAGGCGAAGGCCGACCCGCGCGATAAAATCGTCGACGCTTTGATTGGCCTCGCCGCCGAAAGGCCGTGGGAGGAGATCTCGCTCTCCAATGTCGCCGACCGCGCCGGCGTCACCCTCGCCCAGTTCCGCGATTGCTTCCCCTCCAAGGGCGCCGTGCTCGGCGGCTTTTCCCGTCGCATCGACCGGGTCGTCCTCGAAGGCGGCGAAGCAACGGGCGAGAGCGGTCGGGACCGTCTGTTCGACGTGCTCATGCGGCGCTTCGACGCGATGGCGCCTTACAAGGCCGCGCTCAAGACCATCAACGAGTGGGCGATGAGCGATCCGCTCGCGCTTCCCGCGCTGAACCAGCTTGCGCTCAATTCCCTGCGCTTCATGCTGGAGGCCGCCGGGCTCTCGAGCGAAGGACCTTTGGGAAGCGTGAAATTGCAGGGCCTCGCGCTCGCCTGGACCCGGGTCTTCCACATCTGGCTCGCCGACGACAGCGAGGACAACGCCAGGACCATGGCCGCGCTCGACGCCGAACTGACCCGCGGCGAAAGCTTCCTCGAGCGCGCCGAAGGCGCCCGCCGCAGGCTGGAGCCCTTGGCGAAACCTTTCATCGGCCTCGCCGAGCGGTTCTTCGGCGCGGTCGTGGGACGCTGACCTATCCGGCCGCGAGGCAGCACTTCTTGTATTTCTTGCCGCTGCCGCAGGGACAAGGATCGTTGCGGCCGACATCCTTGAACTTGTTTTCTGCGGGCGCCTCGGCTTCATCGTCCTCCTCGTCGAACACGGCCAGAGCGTCGAGGGCGTCGTCGATCGGCTTGATCCCGCGTTCCTCGAAAACCTGGCTTCGGTCGGCGGCGGCGCGGCCAGCGCGCAGATCGGCCTGGAAATCCTCGAAACTCAGGACCTTCTTGTCCACCAGCCCCTGGCGGAAGGCTCGCGCCGCCAGAGGCTCGAGCTCGGTCAGGCCCAGCATCGCCACGCAGCCCTGCCAGCCATACCAGACCGGATGGCTCTCGCGCGGCTGCAACGTCTCGAAACAGGCGGCGAGATAGGCCCCGGCCTCGTCCAGCGGGATTTCGCCCGCCGCCGCCAGCGCGCAATAGCATTCCAGCGCGGCGACGCGGCCCCATTCGTCGGCCCGGGGCGCCTCGATCAGCGCCTTCAGTCCCGCGAGATCGCCGGAATAAAGGCTGAGCAGAATGGCGGGCAGCGTTTCCGACGCGGCGTCGCCGATCATGTCATAGAGGGCCTCGCCCTCCATCGCGACCGCGAGCAAGGGCGCCCAAGCCTCCGCCTCGCGCTTTTCGGCCATGAGATGCAGGCCGAAAAAGACCTTTTCGGCGTTTTCAGGGGATCGGTCGGCGCCGGAGGCGAAAGCCTTGAGCGCTTCGAGGAGCGGGTCCCGCGCCTCGGCCCATTTCTGGCGCAGGGTCATCAGGGCGTCGAGCGGAAAGGTCTCCGCCCCGGCAAGATCGGCCAGCGCCATTGCGACGAGATTCATGACGGCTCCTTGTTTAGACCGGCACCCGCACGCTGGCGCGCAGGCCGCCGAGCGGGCTGGTGGAGAGAAAGATTTCGCCGCCATGCGAGCGGGCGATGTCGCGGGCGATGGCGAGGCCGAGCCCGGTCCCGCCCTCGTCCTGGTTGCGGGCTTCATCCAGCCGCACGAAGGGGCGGAAGACCTCCTCGCGCGCCTCGAGCGGAATGCCCGGCCCGTCGTCATCGACGTGAATCTGCAGGAATTTCGTATCGCAGGATCCTTCGATCCTGATCCGGTCGCCGTGACGCGCCGCATTATAGAGCAGATTGGCGAGACACCGCTTGAAGGCGTCGGGCCGCACCGTGGCGACCGGCTCGCCCGCGTAGACCACTTCCGTGTCATGGCCAAGGCGCACGGCCTCCTGGCGCAGGGTTTCCAGCATGGCCGGAATGTCGGTCGGCGCCGCGCCCTCGCCGATATCGCCGCGCGCGAAGGCGAGATAGGCCTCGAGCATGCGGTTCATCTCGTCGACGTCGGCCGTCAGCTCCTGCGCCTCGGCCTCGTCGCCAAGCAAGGCGAGCGACAATCGGAAGCGGGTGAGAATGGTGCGCAAGTCGTGGCTGACGCCGTTGAGCATGGTGGTGCGCTGCTCCATCGCCCTTTCGATGCGCCGCTTCATTTCGAGAAAGGCATAGGCCGCGCGCCGCACCTCGCGCGCCCCGCGCGGCCGGAACTCGACGTCGCGACCCTTGCCGAATTCCTCCGCCGCGTCGGCAAGCGCGAGAATGGGCCGGATCTGGTTGCGCAGGAAAAGGATCGCGACCGTGATCAGGACGATCGAGGCGCCCACCATCCAGATGATGAAAATATGGGTGTTGGACGCATAGGCCTGGCTGCGCCGCGCGACCACCCGCAGGATCGCGTCGCCCATGTCCACCCGGACCTCGATGAAATCCGAACGGCCGACGGTGTCGATCCAGAACGGCAGGCGGATCTGCTTTCCGATCTCGCTCGACATGGCGCGGTCCACCAGCGAGAAGAACGGCTTGGGCAAGGCTGGCGGCAAAGGCCCTGGAGGCAGGATTTCGGCGTCGAGATTGAGGCGGCGGCGGGCGATGTCCTCCAGCTTGGCGTTGTCGGGATCGAGGCTGTGGAAATCGCGGTAGATGTCGATGAGCGCGGCGATGTCCTGGGTCACGGCGTTGGAGAGGCGGAAGGTCACCGTCTGCCAGTGGCGCTCCATGAAGACCAGCGCGACCGCCGATTGCAGCAGGACCATGGGCAGGATGACGATGAGCAGCGAGCGCGCGTAAAGGCCCTTGGGCATGATCCCGGCGAGCCGGCGCGTGAAGACGCGCCACAGGCGCGCCGCCGTTTCGAGGGCCTGCGCCGCGGGATTCATCGCTCGACCGCCAGCTTGTATCCCAGCCCGCGCACTGTTTGCAGGTGAAGGGGATTCGCGGGATCGACCTCGATCTTGCGGCGCAGGCGGTTGACCTGCACGTCCACCGTGCGCTCATTCGCCGCGCCGCCCCCGCCGCCCAAAGCCTCGCGCGATACCGTTTCTCCGGGCTTTTCGACCAGGATGCGCAGCATGTCGCGCTCGCGCTCGGTGATGCGGATCAGTTCGTCGCCCTGGCGCAATTCGCCACGCTCGGGATCGAAGGTGAATTCGCCGAAACGCACGGCGTTCGCCCCAGGCGCGGCCGCCGCCAGGACGCGCGGCGCCGCGCGGCGCAGGATTGAAGCGACGCGCAGCGCCAGTTCGCGGGGCTCGAAGGGCTTGGCCATGTAATCGTCGGCGCCCGCCTCCAGCCCCTTGACGCGATCCGCGGTGTCTGACCGCGCCGTCAGCATCAGGATCGGCGCTTCCGCGAGCGGCGTGTTTTCCGCTCGAATCCGCTGCGCGAATTCGACGCCGCTCTGGCCCGGCATCATCACGTCGAGAATGATGAGATCGAAATGCAGCCCGCGCAGGTGGGCGTAAGCCGCCTCCGCGCTCTCCGCGGCCGTGACGCGATAGCCTTCGCCTTGCAGGAAGCGCTTGAGCAATTGGCGGATGCGGCGATCGTCGTCGACGATCAGGAGATGCAAGGCGTCGTCGGCCAGAGGCTGGGGTTCGGGTTCGCTCATCGTCGGGCTCCTGCCGCCGAGTCACGGGTTGTCGGGTCGCACATGGCGGAGAGAAACGCCGCCGCCTGCGCCCGCGCGCCCTCGGGAAGGGTCGCGAGCGCCCGGGCCAAGCGGCGCGACTGCAGTTCCGCCACCTCGAGGGCGAGCGCCTCTCCCTTGTCCGTCGGATACATCAAGCGCTGGCGCCGGTCGAGCAGACCCGGCCGCTGTTCGATATAATTCTGGTCGAGCAGATCCTTGAGCACGCGCGACAGGCTCTGTTTGGTGATCCTGAGCAGGTCCAGAAGCTCGGCGACCGAAAGCCCTGGCCGACGATCGACGAAATACAGCACGCGATGATGGGCGCGACCGAAATTATAGCGGGTCAGGAGGCGGTCGGCGTCGCCCACGAAATCGCGATAGGCGAAGAAAAGCAGTTCGATCAGATCGAACATGGGCTCGGTCTTTGGCTTCTGCTCGCGCTCCGCCGCGGCGCCGGTCGTCGCGCCTCCGCGCTGCAAAGCCTCCGCCATGCGCCTCCCTCCGGGCCAGCCCTAAATATGTCAGCTCTATTGACATATTTCAGGTCGGGGTTTAGTCGTCAAGCCTTCCTTTCCAGAACGTCTTTCGAGGATTTCGCCATGTCAGTTCTGCCTTTCGACCAGCGCGACGGTTATATCTGGATGAACGGCGAACTTATCGAGTGGAAGGACGCGAAGATCCACGTCCTCTCGCACGGCCTGCACTACGCCTCCTGCGTCTTCGAGGGCGAGCGCGCCTATGGCGGCGTGATCTACAAATCGCGCGAACATGCGGAACGCTTCAAGGCCTCGTCCGAACTGCTCGATTTCGAAATTCCCTATTCGGTCGAGGCGTTGATGGAGGCCAAGGACCTGGTCGTCGCCAGGAACAGCCTCAAGAACTGCTATGTCCGCCCGGTCGCCTGGCGCGGTTCGGAAATGATGGCGGTCGCCGCCCAGCACGCCAAAATTCATGTCGCGATCGCGGTCTGGGACTGGCCGTCGATGTTCGACATCGCGACCAAGATGAAGGGCATCAAGCTCGACATCGCCGAATATCGCCGCCCCGATCCGATGACCGCGCCGAGCCATTCCAAGGCCGCCGGCCTCTATATGATCTGCACGATCTCCAAGCATCGCGCCGAGCGCCGCGGCTATGCCGACGCCATGATGCTCGACTGGCAAGGTCGCGTCGCCGAATGCACCGGCGCCAATATCTTCTTCACCAAGGGCGGCGAGATCCACACGCCCATCGCCGATTGCTTCCTCAACGGCATCACCCGCCAGACCGTGATCGGCCTCGCCCGGGACAAGGGCATCAAGGTCAACGAGCGCCGGATCATGCCCGAGGAGCTCGCGAGCTTCGACGAATGTTTCATCTGCGGCACCGGCGCCGAAGTGACGCCGGTTTCGGAAATTGGGCCCCATCAATTCGTTCCCGGCGCAATTTCCCGCACCTTGATCGAAGCCTATACCGACGAGGTCCAGCCCAAGGTCGCGGAAGAAGCCTACGACCTTTAAGCCGTTCGCTGTATTTTCCCCTTGGCAAGGCGGCCGCCCGTAATGGGCGGCCGCCTTTTTCTTTCGATGGGTTCGCTTGACGTATAACAATATCTAAGATATATCTTTATGCATCGAGAGTGAGAAGATCGTTCCGCTCTCGGCCAGCGCGGTTCAATCCTCGTGGCGTCCGGCGCCTCCCTCAAATTCAGAAATCCGTCAGGCCCGGGCTTTTCATAAACTCAACAAAGATATATCGGAGATAATATATGTTCGGACAATTCAAAGGACGCGGCCATGGCTTCAAGCACGAGCATTGCGGCGAGCCGATTTTCGGCGAGGAAAGGGAGCGTTGCATGAGCGAAGGGCCTTTCGGACGGCGCGGCCATCGCGGGCGCCACATGTTCGAGGCGAGCGAAGGGTCGTTTTCCGGCCGGCGCGGCTTCGGGCGCGGTGAAAGGCGCCGCATGTTCGAGGGCAACGAGCTGAAGCTCGTCTTTCTCGCCCTGATCGAGACCGAGCCGCGCCACGGCTACGACCTGATCCGCGAGATCGAATCCCGCACCGGCGGCGCCTATGCGCCAAGCCCCGGCATCGTCTATCCGACCCTCGCCCTGCTCGAGGAGACCGGCCAGATCGAGGCGCAGGCGTCCGACAGCGCGAAGAAGCAATTCGCCTTGACGGAAGCCGGCAAAGCTTTTCTCGGCGAGAACCGCGACGAAGCGGACACGGCCCTGGCCCGGATCGACGCGGTGGGCGAGAGAGCAAAACCGATGGAGGCCGGGCCGGTCGCGCGCGCCATGGGCAATCTGCGCACGGCGCTGCACCAGCGCCTCAACGAGACCGCCGACAAGAAGGTTCTGTTCGAAGTCGCCGACATTCTCGACGACGCGGCGCGCAAGATCGAACGGCTTTAATGGACTGAAGTCAGCGCTCGCCCCACCGCGCGAGCGCGGCCTCGTCGGCGTCCTTGGCGGCGACCCAGTCGCCCTGGCCGCCGTCGGCGCGATGCTCCTTCTTCCAAAAAGGCGCACGGCTTTTCAGGAAATCCATCAGATATTCGGCCGCCGCAAAGGCCGCCGCGCGATGGGCGCTGGCGCAAAGCACCAGCACGATCTGCTCGCCCGGCAGGATCCGGCCATGGCGATGGATCACGGTGACGCCGAGCAAGGGCCAGCGGCGCTCGGCCTCGCCGACCATGCGCGCGATCTCCTCCTCCGCCATGCCGGGATAATGCTCGAGTTCGAGCGCTTCGAGCGTCCCGGCCTCGTCGCGGCACAAGCCGATGAAACTGACCAGCGCGCCGACATCCCGCCGCCCCCGGGTCAGCGCCGCGCCTTCGG
>JAKANG010000090.1 GCA_021812505.1 Pseudomonadota bacterium | reverse complement strand
GGGCGTGGTCGAACAGAAGGAGCGCCTATCGCGCGAGGTCGTGCTGCCCGAGACGATCACCATTCAGGAGCTCGCCAATCGCATGTCGGAACGCGCGGTCGACGTCATCAAGCTGCTGATGCGTCAGGGCCAGATGCACAAGATCACCGACGTGATCGACGCCGACACGGCTGAACTGATCGCGGAGGAACTGGGCCATACCGTCAAGCGCGTCGCCGAGTCCGACGTGGAGGAAGGCCTGTTCGACACCCCGGACACGGAAGAGCAATTGGTTTCGCGTCCTCCGGTCGTCACCATCATGGGGCATGTCGACCACGGCAAAACCTCGCTGCTCGACGCCATCCGCGAAGCCAATGTGGTTTCGGGCGAGGCCGGCGGCATCACCCAGCACATCGGGGCCTATCAGGTCGAGTCTCCGCTTGGCGGCAAGATCACCTTCATCGACACCCCGGGCCACGCCGCCTTCACCGCCATGCGCGCGCGCGGCGCCAAGGTCACCGACATCGTGGTGCTGGTCGTGGCCGCCGACGACGGAGTCATGCCGCAGACCATCGAGGCGATCAGCCACGCCAAGGCCGCGGGCGTGCCGATCATCGTCGCCATCAACAAGATCGACAAGCCGGACGCCAGGCCCGAGCGCGTGCGCACCGAACTGCTGCAATATGAGGTGCAGGTCGAGAGCATGGGCGGCGAAACGCTTGAAGTCGAAGTCTCCGCCAAGCAGCGGACCAATCTCGAGAAGCTGCTCGAAGCCATTACGCTCCAGGCTGAAGTGCTCGACCTCAAGGCCAATCCTGACCGCTCGGCGGAGGGCACGGTGATCGAGGCGCGGCTCGATCGCGGCCGCGGCCCGGTGGCGACCGTGCTCGTCCAGCGCGGAACGCTCTCGGTCGGCAACATCGTGGTCGCCGGCTCGCAATGGGGCCGCGTGCGCGCGCTGATCGACGACAAGGGCCAAAACCGCGTCCACGCCGGCCCGTCCTTCCCGGCCGAGGTTCTCGGCTTCAACGGCGCGCCGGAGGCGGGAGACCGCGTCGCGGTCGTCGAGTCGGAGGCCCGCGCCCGGGAAATCACCGAATATCGCGAACGCCAGAAGCGCGAGCAGGCGGCGGCGCGCGGCGGTTCGGCGCGCTCTTCGCTCGCCGACATGATGAGTCAGCTCAAGACCGCGGGCCGCAAGGAATTCCCGCTGGTGGTCAAGGGCGACGTCCAGGGCTCGGTCGAGGCGATCATCGCGGCGCTGGAAAAGCTCGGCAATGAGGAGGTCGCGGCCCGGGTCATCCACGCCGGCGTCGGCGGCATCACCGAATCCGACATCGCTCTGGCCGAGGCCTCGAAGGCGGCGGTCATCGGCTTCAACGTCCGCGCCCACAAGGAGGCGCGCGAGGCGTCCGAGAAGCTCGGCATCGAAATCCGCTATTACAACATCATCTACAATCTGGTGGACGATGTGAAGGCGGCCATGTCCGGCCTGCTCGCCACGACCCTGCGCGAGACCATGCTGGGCAACGCGGAAATCCGTGAAGTCTTCACCATTTCCAAGGTCGGCAAGGTCGCCGGCTGTCTGGTCACGGACGGGACGGTCGAGCGCGGCCAGCATGTGCGCCTCATCCGCGACAATGTCGTGGTGCACGAGGGCAAGCTTTCCACGCTCAAGCGCTTCAAGGACGAGGTCAAGGAAGTCTCGGCCGGCATGGAATGCGGCATGGCCTTCGAAAACTACCAGGACATGCGGCAAGGCGACGTCATCGAGTGCTACCGCGTCGAGGAGATCAAGCGGAGTCTCTAATCAAATTGCCGACCCGCTTGCGGGTCGGCGCCCCTCGCACGAGCTCGGCGTCGCGTTCGCTCCTGGCCCGGCCCTTGCGGGCCGGGGGCGCACATTTCGCCGGAATGCTGCTGTGCCGCCCTTATCGGCGCCCGCAAGAGGCAAACATGTCCAGACTTCATCACAAGGGCGGCGAGCCCAGCCAGCGCATGTTGCGCGTGGCCGAACTGATCCGCCACGCCATGGCGCAATTGCTGTCGCGCGGCGAAATCAACGATCCCGAACTCGCCGGGCTGGTCGTCACCGTGCCGATGGTGAAGATGAGCCCCGATCTCAAGCTCGCCACCATCTATGTCATGCCGCTCGGCGGCAAGGCGCAAGAGCAGATCGTGGCCATCCTCGACCGCCACAAGAAATTCTTGCGCGGCGAGGTGGCGCATCGAGTGAATCTGAAATATGCGCCGGAAATCCGCTTTAAGGTCGACGAATCCTTCGCCAACGCCGAAAGGATCGACGCGCTGCTCCACTCGCCCAAAGTGGCGCGGGACCTCTCGGCGCCGGCGAACGACGAAGAGGGGGACAAGTGAACGCGCCCCGCTCCAGCCGCGTCGAAGTCAATGGCTGGGTCGTGCTCGACAAGCCGGTGGGGCTGACCTCGACCCAGGCGGTCTCGAAGCTCAAACGCCTGTTCAACGCCAAGAAGGCTGGCCATGCCGGCACGCTCGACCCACTCGCCTCCGGCGTCCTGCCGGTCGCCTTCGGCGAGGCGACCAAGACCGTGCCCTTCGTTCAGGACGGCGAAAAAGCCTATCGCTTCACCGTGCGCTGGGGCGTCGAGACCGACACCGACGACGCCGAGGGACGCCCGGTCGCGACCAGCGACGCGCGGCCGGACCCGGCTTCGATCGCCGCTTTGCTGCCGCGCTTCACCGGCGAGATCATGCAGCGGCCGCCAGCCTTTTCCGCGATCAAGATCAATGGCGAGCGCGCCTATGATCTCGCCCGCGACGGGGAGACCGTGCAGCTTGCGGCCAGGCCGGTGACCATCCACGCCCTGCGCCTGGCGAGCGCGACGCGCGATGAGGCGGTGCTGGAGGCCGAATGCGGCAAGGGCACTTATGTCCGGGCCATCGCCCGCGACCTTGGCCGGGCGCTGGGCTGTCATGGCCATGTCATCGCGTTGCGCCGCACCCGGGTCGGGCCGTTTTTCGAGGAACATTCCGTTGCGCTCGAAGAATTGCTGGAAGCGCCGGAACTGGCCCATGAGGATTTGCTCAGCGTCGAGGCCGGCCTCACCGAACTGCCCTGCATCCTGCTCGACCGCAACGCCGCGGCGCGCGCGCGGCGCGGCCAGTCCGTGATTTTACGCGGACGCGACGCGCCGGCGGAAGGCGCGGCCTATGCCGTCTGCTCCGGCGTGGTGATCGCCTCGGGCGTGGTCGAGCGCGGCGAATTTTTGCCCAACCGAGTGTTCAATCTGCCTTTCTGAGTCGAAATTAAGTCGTCAATCGCGCGCCAGCGCTCCATTTTTGGAGGCGGAGGCGATCCATGTCGCGCGCGACGGCTTTTGACATGACGCGCCGCGCCTTTGGCGCGGGCCTGTGTCTCTGTTGCCTGGCCTCCCCGGCGCGCGCGCAAAATTTCGCGCTGGAAGAGGTCGCGTCGTCGGTTTTCATCCGGCGCGGCGTGGACGCCGAGGCCGACGCCGCCAATCTCGACGGCATCGCCAATATCGGCTTCATCATCGGCGAAAAATCGGTTCTGGTCACCGACAGCGGCGGCAGCCTCGCCGACGGACGCTTGCTGCGCCGGATGATCCGCGACAAGACCGCCAAGCCGATCAGCCATGTCGTCCTGAGCCACGGCCATCCCGACCATTTTTTCGGCGCCGGAGCCTTCCTGCAGGACAAGCCGGTCTTCATCGGCCACCACAGGCTCCCCGAGGCGCTGGCGGCGCGCGGCGAATTTTACCGCAGGCGCCTTGTCGGACTGCTGGGCGAGAGCAATGTCGGCCCAGTCGTCATGCCGACGAAACTGGTGAAGGAGCAAACGGAAATCGACCTCGGCGGGCGGCGGATCGTTCTGACGGCGCACCAGCCGGCGCATACGGCCTCCGATCTCTCTATGCTCGACACGTCGAGCGGCCTGTTCCTGCCCGCCGATCTTTTGTTCGTCGGCCGCATCCCGCCACTCGACGGCAGCCTGTCCGGCTGGATCGGCCAGCTGGAGGCGATGCGGAAGCGGAAGTACGGTCCGACCGTCCCCGGCCACGGGCCGGCGCGCGTCGATTTTGGCCCGGCCTCGGCGGCGCTGCTGCGCTATCTCACCATATTGCGCGATGGGGTGCGGGCGGAAATCGACAGCGGCGGCTCGATCGAACACGCCATGACGCAAGTCGCCCAATCCGAACGGGCCAAGTGGAAACTGTTCGACGATTACAACCAGAGAAATGTCGCCGAGGCCTATTCTGAACTCGAGTGGCAATAGGAGGAAGCATGACGACGCGACTTGCGACAGCCTTTCTCGGCCTGTGCGCGCTAGGCTTCATCGCGCCGGCCTTCGCGCAAAGCGCTGAAAATTCGCCCGACAGCCCGGCCGCGCGCGAAAGCCGCTGGCAGGAACTCGAAAAGGCCATCTTTCACGGCAGGACGGCGACGCCGTCCAGCGGCGTCGTGACCCTTGAAGCCCCCAACCGCGCCGAAGACGCGGCGCTGGTTCCGATGACGGTGACGCTGAAGTCAGCCGACAAGGTCAAGGCGCTCTGGCTGATCATCGACGACAATCCCATGCCGGTCGCGGCTCATATCGTCTTCGGGCCGGCCGCCGACCCGCGGGAGATGAAGTTCCGCGTTCGGGTCAACGACTTCACCAATGTCCATGCGGTGGCGCAATTACAGAACGGCGCGCTTGTTTCGGACGCGGCCTTCGTCAAGGCCTCGGGCGGCTGCTCGGCGCCGATGGGCCAAAGCGAAGCAGATGCGCTCGAGGGCATTGGCGAAATTCGGTTGAAACTCGCCGGGCCGGCCCAGCCGGGCGTCCCCGTCGAGGCGAAGCTGATGCTTCGCCACCCCAATTTCAACGGCATGCAGATGAACCAGTTGACCCGGCTCTACACGCCTGCGCGCTATATCGACAAAGTCACGGTGCGCGACGGCGACACAATCGTGTTCGACATGAACTCCGGCATTTCGCTCGCCGCCAATCCGGTTCTGTCCTTCGGTCTCGTTCCTCGATCCTTGGGGCGCCTGACGGTCGAAGTCTCCGACAGCAGCAACACCCATTGGCGCAAGGATTTCGACATTCTTCGGATGACCGACTGAGATGGGCGCCAAAATCATGGACGCCAAGATTTTCGTCGTTGCGGCGGCCGCCTTCCTTCTCGGCGTGGCGCACGCCTTTGCCGGGGCGCCGGAGCCGTCCGGCCTGTGGACGGGGCCCATGCATGGCGAAACGCCAGCGACGCTCGCTGGCGCCACAGTCATTGACGTCGCGGAAGCCGCCGGGCTCAAGGCCGAAGGCGCGCTGCTGATCGATGTCGCGGAAGCGCCGCCGAAGCCGCCGGGCGCCTCGTCCGATATGCCCTGGCTGCCGGTTCATATGTCGATCCCCGGCGCGGTCTGGCTCGCAGGCGGCGGTTTCGGCGCCGGGAGTCCTGCATTTCAGCGGCGTTTCGCCGCGCGGCTCGCCGATTTGACCGGCGGCGACAAGAAAAAGCCAGTCGTCGCCTTTTGCCATCCACGCTGCTGGGGGAGCTGGAACGCCGCCAAAAGGCTGGTGCTGCTCGGCTATGGCAAGGTCTATTGGTTTCCCGGCGGCGTCGAGGCCTGGGAGGACAAATATGCCGCGGCGCCGGTCAAGCCGGACAAAGCCTGGGCGCAGGGCGACCGTTGAGTCCGATCCAACTCCAGGCTGGCCCTCTGCGAAAAAAAGTGTATAGAGAGCGGCTTGCGCCGGAAGTTTTCGGCGCGAACGGAAAGCCGTGACCTCGCTGGACGACATCCCGGAGCGGCCCGTCTTTCCGCCAGACCATCAGGAAAAGGACACACGATGTCGATCACGGCCGAGCGCAAATCCGCGCTCATCAAGGAATACGCCACGAAATCGGGCGATACCGGTTCGCCGGAAGTGCAGGTCGCCATTCTGACCGAGCGCATCGTCAACCTGACCGGGCATTTCAAGTCGCACGTGAAGGACAATCACTCGCGTCGCGGCTTGCTCAAGTTGGTGTCGTTGCGCCGTCAGCTTCTCGACTATCTCAAAAAGAACGACGAAGCGCGCTACAGGACGCTGATCGAGCGTCTCGGCATCCGCCGCTGAAACAACTCGCGCGGCCGGCCTGTCCGGCCGCGTTTTCGCTTTTGCGACAAGCATGATCCCGAGAAGCGGTTATCGGTTTTCGGGCCGGATCATGCGCAAAAAGTCGCGCAACCGGAGGGGCGGCAGGGGCCGTCCTCCAGCAGGACCGAGCGTTCGGGCCGGGGCAGGATCGTCAGGCGCCGTTTTTTGCGGCGTCTCGCCGTCTTGCTCATGGTGGAGCGCCTGTCCCACTCATGAAAGACAAGAAAGCATGTTCGAGATTCATCGCGAAGAAATCGACTGGTGCGGGCGCAAGCTCACCCTGGAGACCGGCCGCATCGCCCGTCAGGCCGACGGCGCGGTCCTGGCCACCTATGGCGAGACCACGGTACTCGCCACCATCGTCTCCATGAAGACGCCCAAGCCCGGCCAGGACTTCTTCCCCCTCACCGTCAACTACCAGGAAAAGGCCTTTGCCGCCGGCCGCATTCCGGGCGGCTATTTCAAGCGCGAGGGCCGTCCCTCC
>JAKANG010000089.1 GCA_021812505.1 Pseudomonadota bacterium | reverse complement strand
AATGACAAAGAAGGACCGGCGTCGCGTCTTGACCCGGTTGACGAGATCCGAGGGCCTGAGGATGCGCTCGCCGCCGGCTCCGGCCATCAGGTCCGGATCGGCCTCCCGTTGGTCGTCGATGAACCGCATGGCGATCATGCGAAGGCAGTCGGCGGGGCGAAGACCGAACCAGGAGGGAAGGCCGGTCGGAGTCAGCATCCCCAGGACGCGCGAGTGGGTCTGGCCATGGCAGCGCAGCGGAAGCAGCAGCAGCTCCATATGCGCCGGCGGTTCGTCGGACTGTTCGGCGACCAGTCCGGCCACGATGGGGCGGGCGCCGTCCACCACCGCGGCCGCCATTTCGCTTGCGGTCGCCCTTTCGTCGGGGGCGAAAAGCCCCACGAAGGAATGTCCCTTGAGTTCGTCGAGGAACACGGCGTTCAGCCGCGAGCCTGAGACGCGGACAGGAAACTGACGCGCTTCGTCCACCTCCAGAATCATGGTGTCAGCCAGGATGTGACGGATTTCGCTCGGATCGATGTCTTCGCGCGCCGGCGAGAGCCGCGCGCCGCGAAGTTTGTTCCAATAGCTGTACAGCTCCTGGGTTGCCGCCTGTCTCATCCGCCCGTCCCTTTCTTTTTTGGGCCAGCGGCGTTTCATTATGGGGCAATGCGCCGGGCCCGGCGGTTCATGGAAGATTAACCAGCGAAATTCGCGCCGCGGCGCGGCGCGCGGAAATTAATCTTAACAGGATGTTGACATTGCAAAGGCATTAGGAATTTGGCAATGTTTCTTCATCGAAGCGGCGCTGAAACGACAAAACGAATCAGCCGCCGGCACGGAAGGATGCGAACAACAAACTGATATTGAATGTGTTTTTGGTCCGCTGCGTTCTTGCTCGGGATTGCCGGCGGATAACGGGCTCCAGTATGGGTCGGAGGTTCCCGGCCGACGCGGGAGGCCGGACGGTTAACGTCATTGCAGGAAGGGGGAGAGCCTGCTCCAGCTCTCCCCCTTTTTTCTGCGGTCGAAAGGGGAGGGCGCGGGCGATGCGCGAACGCGAGCCGATCTTCAATCTGCCGCCGGTGATCGTCGTTCTTCTGGCGATCCTGACCCTGATCCAAGTCGTCCGCGGCATGATTCCGCCTGAACTCGACGGCGCAATCGTCGCGACTTTCGGCTTCACGCCGGCGCGAGTGGCCTTTCTCTTCGATCAGAAGGCGGTGCTCCAACACCTGAACGAGATCGCCGGCCAATCCGAGGTTCAGGCCCAGATCGGGGCCTTTTTCCTGACCTATGCTTCGCCGTCCTGGCTGTGGTTCACGCCCTTGTCCTACGCCTTCCTGCATGGTGGCGCGACCCATCTGGTTTTCAACGGGATCTGGCTCGCGGCTTTCGGCTCCCCGGTGGCGCGGCGCTTCGGAACGGCTCGTTTTCTGCTCCTGGGCGGCCTGGGGGCGGTCGTCGGGGCGGCGGCCTATCTGGCGGCTCATCCGCTTGAGTTGGCGCCGATGATCGGCGCCTCGGCCGCGATTTCCGCGTATATGGGGGCGGCGGCGCGTTTCGTTTTTCCCCTCCGCGGACCTTATCGAGCGGAAACGGCATTCGAAGCGCCAATGCAGAGCGTTGGGGACATGCTCGCCAGCGTCCAGACCATGGCCTTTGTCGCCTTCTGGTTCCTCTCCAACCTGCTCATCGGCCTCGGCGGCCAGACCTTGGGTTTTTCGCAGGCCCCGATTGCCTGGCAGGCTCATATCGGCGGCTTCGCCGCCGGTCTGTTTCTCGCGCCGATATTCGACCAAAGGCGCAAAAAATGAAGGCGAAGCCCTCGCTTGCGCTCTGTCGTGAACGGGGGCATCCTCCATTCAATAAAGGGGTTAAGAAAAACTCCAGATACAAAGGGAGGAAATCGATGAGCGTGGCTTTCATTCTTGCGGCCAAGGGTCACGACGTGGCCACGACGCAGCCGCATCGCACGATGCAGGAAGCGGCGGCCGTGCTCGCCGACAAGGGAATCGGCGCGCTGATCGTCACCGGCGGCGGCGGGGAGGTTCTGGGCGTTCTGTCGGAGCGCGACATCGTTCGCACTGTCGGGCGCCACGGCGCCGGCGCCCTTCAGGATCCGGTGTCGAAACACATGACCGCCAAGGTCGCGACGGCCAGCATGGAGGAATCGATGGAAAGCGTGATGGAGCGGATGACCAACGGACGCTTCCGCCACCTACCCGTCCTCGACAACGGACGGCTCGCCGGCGTGATCTCGATTGGCGATGTCGTCAAGAACCGGCTCGAAGGGCTCGAGTCCGAACATCGCGCCATGCGCGAATATATCGCCACCGCCTGAGCAAGTGCTTCAGGGTTTCACGACGGGGCCTTCGTAGCGGCGCTCCAGCGCCGCGATTTCGGCGATGTCGTTAAGCGCGCGGCGCGCCGCCTCGCGGCCGAGCGCGATCAGTTCGTCGGCGCGGTGGAAGTCGAAAAAGCCGATCCTGGACAGCCGCGCGGCGATCAGCACGTCGGGCGGGTCGCCCGCAAGCCGCGAGCGCGCGATCCGATCCTGGGTGATGTTGAACGCGTCGAACATGGCCGCCGCGATGCCGGGCGCTCCATTGGCGGCGCGCCCGAACTGCCGGCGCAACTGGCGCGCGTCGGTCGCGCGCCAGGATGTTTCTTCCGCGGCTGAGGCGGGGGGCTGCGGCTCCGTCGCCAAGCTGGCGGCGTCGGCGATCAAGGTTCCGCGATAGGCGGCGTCGCCGACCAGATTGACTGCGATCACCAGTTCGGCCCCCATGGCGCGGCACAGAGTGACGGGAACCGGATTGACCAGGGCGCCGTCGAACAGCCACCGTCCGCCGATTTGCAAGGGTTCGAAGACGCCCGGCAGGGCGTAGGAGGCGCGGATGGCGTGGACGAGATCGCCCTTGCGCAGCCAAACCTCGTGACCGGCTCCGATTTCCGTCGCCACGGCGCCGAAGACGACGGGCAAGTCCTCGATGCGGCGGCCTTCAAGCTCGCGATAAAGCTCGTCCCGGAGTTTGCCGCCCGACATCATGCCGCCGCCGGACAGGGACAGGTCCATCAGTGAAAAGACGCGGCGGCGCGTCAGCGAACGGGCGAACGCCTCCAGTCCCGCGAGCTTTCCGGCGGCGTAGCAGCCGCCGACCACCGCGCCGATCGATGATCCGGCAATGACGTCGATAGGAATTTGGCGCGCCGCAAGTTCCTGAAGCACGCCGATATGCGACCAGCCGCGCGCGGCGCCGGAGCCGAGCGCCAGACCGATGCGCGGCCGCCGACGCGCGCCGCTTCGGCCATCCCAGGGCGGGTGGCCGTCGCCGTCGCGCGCCGCCGAAAATGACTCGCCGGATCTATCGAAGGTCTTCCAATTAAAACCGAACATGGCCCGGTCCTCAATTGAGACGCCCGCCTGAATTCGCTTCCCGATGCAAAGCTTTTGCCAATGCCCGCGCTTGCGCCGGGACATTGGCGTTTTCGTTAATGTCGAGGCTGCGCGCGAATTCTTGCGGAAGGTTTAATCGTCTTCTCCCCGATATGGTCGTTTCGGGCGGGGATTTGTAGTCCCGTCGTCTGGCGCCGGCGCCAATCCGCCCTTGCCGATCCCCCAAGCCGCACGCCCCAAGCCCCCAACTCATTCAGGCCAAGTCATTCAGGCCAAGTCATCCAGGCCAAGTCATCCAGGCCAAGCTCGCGCGGCTTTGACCTCGGCGGCGAATTGGGCTAGCCCCTCGGCGCAAGGAAAACCGGGGTTAGCCATGAACATTTTTGCCGAATTCCACGCCCGCATCGCCGCGCTTTTGCAGAAGATGGGCGCGGAGGGGCGTCTGCCGGCGTCGCTCGATATGGCGCGTTTCGTGGTCGAACCGCCCCGCGAGGCGAGCCTCGGCGACCTCGCCTGCAACGCCGCCATGGTCTTCGCAAAAGAGGTCAAGGCCTCATTTTCCAACCCGCGGCAGCTCGCCATCGAACTCGCGGCGGCTCTGAGCGAAATGCCGGACGTCGACCAGGCCGAGGTCGCGGGGCCGGGCTTTCTCAACATCCGCCTCAAGATCGAGGTCTATGCCGACATTTTGCGCGCGATCCTGCGCGAGGGGCAAAATTACGGGCGAGGAGCGTCCGGCAGGTTCAAGGCTACCAAGGTCAATGTGGAATATGTCTCGGCCAACCCGACCGGGCCGATGCATGTCGGCCACGGCCGCGGCGCCGTGTTCGGCGACGCCCTCGCCAATCTGCTCGAATTTGCCGGCTCGCAGGTCACCCGCGAATATTACATCAACGACGCCGGCGCCCAGGTCGACGTGCTCGCCCGCTCGGCTTATCTGCGCTATCTCGAAGCCCTCGGCGAGGCCGTCACCGTGCCGGAAGGCCTTTACCCCGGCGATTATCTGAAACCCGTCGGCGCGGCGCTCGTGGCGAAATTCGGGGAAAGCCTGCGCGGCAAGGCGGAAGGCGAATGGCTGGCGCCGGTGCGCGCCTTCGCCATCGAGGCGATGATGGACATGATCCGCGACGATCTCGCCGCGCTGAACATCACCCACGAGGTTTTCTTCTCCGAACGCAGCCTGCACGACACGTCGAACGGCCCGTCGGACGTCGCGACCGCCATCGAGGACTTGCGCCAAAAGGGACTGATCTATGAGGGCCGCCTGCCGCCGCCCAAGGGCCAATTACCGGAGGATTGGGAGGATCGCGAGCAGACCCTGTTCCGCTCGACGCGGTTCGGCGACGACGTCGATCGCCCGCTGAGGAAATCCGACGGCGCCTTCACCTATTTCGCCTCCGACATCGCCTATCACAGCAAGAAGATCGCGGCCGGCTATGACGTGCTGGTCGATGTCTGGGGCGCGGACCACGGCGGCTATGTCAAGCGCATGAGCGCGGCGGTCGCGGCGCTTTCTGACGGCAAGGTCGCGCTCGACGTCAAATTGTGCCAGCTCGTCAAGCTGATGCGCGACGGCGAGCCGGTGAAAATGTCGAAACGTTCGGGCGATTTCGTCACCTTGCGCGAGGTGGTGGACGAGGTCGGCGTGGACGCCGCGCGCTTCATGATGATCTACCGCAAGAACGACGCGCCGCTCGAATTCGATCTCGCCAAGGTGATCGAGCAATCGAAGGACAACCCGGTCTTCTATGTGCAATATGCTCACGCCCGGGCCCATTCCGTGCTGCGCCAGGCGCTGGCGGTCTTCCCCGGTCTCGACGTCTCGCCGGCGCGTCTCGCTGAAGCCGACCTTGCGCTGCTGGACGATGAGAACGAATGGGCGCTGATCAAATTATTGGCGCAATATCCGCGCGTTGTCGAAAGCGCCGCGAGCGCGCACGAGCCGCATCGGTTGGCTTTTTACCTGCACGATGTGGCGAGTTTTTTCCATTCACACTGGAACCGTGGCAAAGATCAGCCACAATTACGCTTTGTTAATCAAGATCGTAGAGATTTGACCTGCGCCAGGCTCGCCCTCGTGACAGGGTTAATGAATGTTCTGGCGTCTGGATTGTCGGTTTTGGGTGTTAAAGCGCCGGAAGAGATGCGCTAATCTTCGCGCATGGGCCCGTCCTGAAGGAGGGGCGCTCCCCCGCGGCGCTTTGCGTCGAGAGTGAGGGTTGGCCATGGGTGAGTTTGCCGCCAAGTTTCGTCCGGAGGTCGATCTGGACGAGTTCGAACGTCGTCTGCGCGCCGCGGCGCCCACGCATCAGCCACACCAAGAGGAAGCCGATCCGCTCGCGGAACTCGCCCGCCTCGTCAACAGCGAGGCGATGACGGGGCGCAAGGATCCCTTCGAGGCCCTGTTCCGCGCCCAGTCCGCGATCGCCGAAGAACGCGACGCCGCGCAGGCGCGTCCCGCGGAGGAACCGCCGCCGGTCGCGCCCTTCGGTCTGCGGGATCCTTATTTCGCCCAGTTGCGGGGCAGCGACGCCCACCTCGCCCCCGAGGCGGGACACGACGAATACGCCCATTCCGAAGAGACCTATGGCTATGCGAACGAGGCCTATGCGGCTGAACCGCTGCCTTACCAGGAATCGGAGCCGGCCTGGGCCGAAGCGCCCCGCCAGCAGGGGCGCGACGAGCAGGGGCGCGACGAGCAGGTTTGGCCGGCGGCCTTCGGCGAGGCCGCGCCGGCCGAGCCGGCGCCCCGCATCCGCCGCAAGGCGATGTATGGCATGGCCATGATCATGGCGATCGGCGTCGTCGGCGTCGCCGGTCTCCTGACCATGCGTCATCGGGTGGCAAATCATGAGGTCGTGACGATCCAGCCCGACAGCGCGCCGGCGCGTGTCGCGCCCGCCCAGGTCGAAAGCGCTTCGGCGCCGGAGGGGCAGGCTCTATTCGACCGTAAAGGCGGCAATGGCGTCGCCAAGGTCGTCGCCGGCGCCGAACAGCCGGCGGATTTGAAAGCCGCCGTGAAAAGCGCGCAGACTGCGGCCGGAGCGGCAGGCGTCGCGATGCCCGCCCCGCCGGCGCCGTCGGACCAGGCGGCCCAGGGATCCCAGACCGAATCCCTGTTCCCACCGGCCCGGAAAGTCAGAACCGTCGCGGTGCGCGCCGATGGCAGTGTCATAGGAGCCGCCGGCCCCGCCGCGCCACCGCCCGCGGCCGCCGCCTTGCCGAG
>JAKANG010000088.1 GCA_021812505.1 Pseudomonadota bacterium | reverse complement strand
CGCATCTCCCCAAGAAGCAGATTTTGCGGCTTTATCTCGACCGCGCCTATATGGGCGGCGGCACGTTCGGCATCCAGGCGGCGGCGCAATTCTATTTCGGCCGCTCGATCAAGGACGTGACGCTCGCCCAGGCCGCGATGCTCGCCGGCCTGTTCAAGGCCCCGACCAAATTCGCGCCGCACGTCAACCTGCCCGCCGCCCGCGCCCGCGCCAACGAGGTGCTCAACAACATGGTCGTGGCGGGCTATCTCCAGCAAAACCAGGTCGCCGACGCCCAGCGCCATCCCGCTTCGCCGATCGATCGCGGCCCCTTGGGCGCGGCGCCCGACTGGTATCTCGACTGGGCGTTCAACGAGGTCAAGGCCCTGGCCGACGCCGGCAAGCTCGGCAAGGACCGCGTGCTGACCGTGCGCGCGGCGCTCGATTCCGGTCTGCAGCAGAAGGCCGAGGACACGATCGACCAGATGCTGCGCGAGAACGGGCCGTCCTCCAACGCCCATCAGGCCGCGGCCATCGTGCTGGAGCACGACGGCGCGGTGCGGGCTCTGGTCGGCGGGCGCGACTATGCCGTCAGCCAGTTCAACCGCGTTACCGACGCCTACCGCCAGCCCGGCTCGTCCTTCAAGCCCTATGTCTATCTCACCGCCCTGATGAGCGGGAAATTCACGCCCGAAACCGAGGTGGTGGACGCGCCGATCTGCCTCGGAAACTGGTGTCCGAGGAATTACGGCGGCAAATATTTCGGCCGCCTGCCCCTGTGGGAAGCGCTCGCCCATTCGCTCAATACGGTGGCGGTGCGCCTGTCCATCGCCATCGGCGACGGCGACGCCCGGCGCGGCCGCAAGCGCATCATCGCGACGGCGCGCCGACTCGGCGTCACAGCGCCCCTGCCCGACACCCAGTCGCTGCCGCTCGGCGCCGACGAGGTGAAGCCCCTGGACCAGGCCACCGCCTATACCGCCTTCGCCAATGGCGGCAAGCGGGTGACTCCCTATGCCGCGCTGGAAATTTACAACAGCCGCGGCGAGCTGGTCTTCACCCATGACCGCGACGGCGAAAAGCCGGTTCAGGTCGTCGATCCCTCCTATATCGACGAACTCGTCTCGATGATGCGCGAGGTGGTGCTGCGGGGCACGGGCCGGCGCGCCCAGCTCCCGGGAATCGAGGTCGCCGGCAAGACCGGCACCACCAACGATTACAAGGACGCCTGGTTCTGCGGCTACACCGGCAATTTCGTCGGGGTGGTCTGGTACGGCAACGACGACGGCGACCCGATGAACAAGGTGACGGGCGGCTCCCTGCCAGCCGGGACCTGGCACGACATCATGGAATACGCCCATGCCGGCGTCGATCTCAAACCCCTGCGCGGCGCGCCGATCGAAGCGGCGCAGACTCCGGCGACGGCCCGGGCCACCGACATCGGGAGCGGCCCGATCGTGAAGCTACACGAGCAATTGTCGCACAAGTCTTCGGAAGCCCTGGGGACGATCGAAAATCTGATGAAATCGTCGCGCGACATCCACGGCGCGCGGGAAACGCCTCATCTGCATTACGCGCAGGCCGAAACAGCCGGCGCTCCCCGGCGTCTGACGCCGGTCGTCGATTTGCGCTAGGTCCTTTTCCGCGCCAGCCTGCCGAGGCCCATCTGGGCGGCGGTGACGCCGAGCGCACGGCAGAAGCCGACGACCGCGCCGAAATAGACGGCGGCGCCGACCATCCCCAGCAGCGCAAGGGCGATCAGCGGCCCGAACGCGCCGAGCCTGTGGCCGAGCGCATTGAACGGCCCTTCGAGGCCGAGCGCGACATTGGCGAGCAGCACGGCGGCGGTGGCGGCGGCCATCGCCACCCCCTTGAGAACGGCGTCGGGCTGGAACAGAAAGCGCCGCGCGCCGATGAAAGCCAGCGCGGCCAGATTGATCCAGGCGTTGGCCGATGTCGCCAGCGCAATGCCCGCCGCGCCCAATGGCTTGTACAGCACGATCTTGAGCAGCAGATTGACGACGAGCGCGCCAAGCGAAACCATCATCGGCGTCCTTGTGTCGCCCATGGCCTGAAAGCCCGAGCGCAAGGCGTTG
Source organism: Pseudomonadota bacterium (assembly GCA_021812505.1). The sequence goes on along the minus strand of JAKANG010000088.1, from coordinate 4,554 downwards.
ATCGCGACCACCGCCAGCAGGCCGTAACCATAGGCGCGCAGCACGGACGCTGTGGCCGCCGTGTCCGCCGCATGGAAGGCGCCATGCTGGAACAGGGCGCCCACGATCAGCTCCGGGATGAAGATGAAGGCCACCGCGAAAGGCGCCGTGAGCGTGAAGGTCATCGCCAGGGTGCGGTTCTGCGCGGTAAAGGCGCCCGCCCAGTCCTCGCGCGCGAAACAGCGGCTCATTTCCGGCAGCAGCACTGTGCCCGCCGCCACGCCGACGAGGCCCACCGGCAGCAAATAGAGGCGGTCGGCGTAATAGATCGAGGACAGGCCGCCAGTCGGCAGCAACGAGCCGATAATGGTGTCGGCGAACATGGCGATCTGCACACCCGCCGAGCCGATCACCGCCGGCCCGAACATGCGGAAAAAGGCGCGCACGTCGGCGGTCAGTTCGGGCCGCGCGAACTTCTCCATCAGATGCAGACGCCGCGCCGAAATGGTCAGCAAGGCGAGCTGGGCGAAGCCAGACGCGGTCACGCCCGCCGCCGCCGCAAAAGCCGCGTTGGGAAAGGGAAAGATGAAGGAGGCCGCGAGAAAGGCCATGATCACCAGGTTGAACAGCACCTGCGCGAAAGCAGGGACGGCGAATTTGTTGTGCGCGTTCAAGGTTCCCGAATGGAGGGTGACCAGGGTGACGCAGAACAGATAGGGGAAGGTGATCCGCGTCAGTTTGACCGCCAGGGCGAATTTTTCCGGCTCGGCGGAAAAGCCCGGCGCAAGAAGATGAACCAGCGCCGGCATGTAGATCCAGCCCAGCGCCAGCGTCACGATCTGGGACATCACCAGAAGGGTGAAAATCTGATTGGCGAAATGGCGCGCCGCCCAGATGTCGGAGCGCTCGTAGACCCGCAGATAGGTCGGGACATAGGCGGCGTTGAAGGCGCCCTCCCCGAAGATCGCCCGGAAATGGCTGGGCAGGCGAATGGCGACCGCGAAAGCGTCGCCCATCATGCCGGCGCCGATGAAGGCGCTCACCATGACATCGCGGAGAAACCCGGCGAGCCGCGAGAGCAGCATGATCCCGCTGACCGAAAAGAAATTTCTGTACATGGGCCTGCGGCGCTCGGGGTTGGTTCGATGGGCGTGGTTTCATGCGCTTCACGGCTCGGCGCGCGTCTTCGCCGCGCCGGGATCGGAGTGCGAGACTGGAAGATTCGGCTTTTCGCCGTCAAGCTCTATGCCGCGCCATGAAAATGCGCAAGAAAGGGGTCTGCCGCTTTACGCCCTATTCGATCATGTCCGCCCACGCCTTCGCGCTTTGCGCCGACGATTTCGCCCTTTCGCCCGCCGTCACCCGAGGGATTCTCGAAGCCCTGGCCGCGGGCCGGCTGACCGCGACCTCGGCGATGACAACGCGGAAAGGCTGGCCCGAGGCGGCCAAAGCCTTTCGCGACATCGCCCCGCAAGCCGACCTCGGCCTGCATTTCAATCTGACACTCGGCGGACCCTTGGGGGAAATGCCGGCCTTCGCGCCCAACGGCGCCTTTCCGGCGATGAACGCCATCGTCCCCGCCGCCTGGCGCCGGGCTTTGCCGCGCGCGGAAATCCGCGACGAACTGCGCCGCCAGCTCGACGCTTTCGAGGAGGCTTTCGGCGCGCCGCCGGATTTCGTCGACGGCCATCAGCATGTCCAGGTCCTGCCGGGAATCGCCGACGATCTGATCGTCGAGCTGGCCCAGCGCGGGCTTGCCGGAAAGACCTGGCTGCGCGACAGCGCCGACCGGCCCAAAAGAATTTTCGCCCGGGGCCGGCATTGGGGCAAGGCGCTGACGGTGGCGGGCCTGGCGCGCGGCTTTCGCGCCAAGGCCAAGGCGGCGGGCTTTGCGCTCAATGACGGCTTTTCCGGCTTTTCCGACTTTGACGCCAAAGCGGATTACGCGGAAGATTTCGCCAGCTATCTTCGCGCGCCCGGCGGAAAACCGCTGATCATGTGCCACCCCGGCCATGTCGACGAGGAACTGGCGCGGCTCGACCCCGTGACCGATTCGCGCGAAGTCGAGCTGGCCTTTCTGCTGTCCGGCCGCTTTTTGCCGATCCTTGACGCGGCGGACGCCGCGCTCGCCCGGCTCTCGGCCATGTGAGCGCCTTCATGCGAAGAATTTCTTGATTTTCGCGGCCGCGTCGGTGGATTGCCACCGCAGCGACAGGAAGCGCCCGTATTTCGCCTCGACGAGGTCGCGATAATAGATTTTGCAGTTCTCGTCCGCCCCAAGCGCCAGCAGCCGCAGGCCACGCGGCGCGAAAACGGCGTTGGCGAGGCCGGCGCCCGGGGCCCCGGCGATCCACTCGGCCTTGGAAAAAGCCTGCGCGACTTGAGAAAAATTCATGCGCTCCGGCTCGACCTCTACGAAGCCCAGTGGCTCGAGCAGGTTGAAAAACGACACAGCCCCGCCGGCCTTGACGTAAATTCTGCGCGGCGCTTCCGGCGCATCGCCGTAGCGGGCCGGAAGGGATTCCAGCACCTCCATGGCGCGAGGCGATTTGGCGCTCAAACGCGCCACCGGCAGCGGAAAAATCAGTCGCCGGAAAAACACCGGCTCGGAACCGATGGCCACGACCCGCTCGGGCGGCACGCCGAAGAGGCGGAGCGATTCGCGGACGACCGCGGTCATCGCGCCGCGCTGGCGCGGAACCACGAACTGGAAGGCGGAAAGATCGCAGAACTGCGCGGCGACCGCGACGCGCGGCAAGACTTCGATCAGCCAGCGCGCATAATCCCTGTCACCCGGCTGGCGCAGGAAAATGTAAGCGCCGGCAAGCCGGCGAATCGAGGTCAGCGGCCATATCCGGACGGAAATTCCGCCTTTGCGCATGCGGCGCAGGGCCCGGGGAAGCGGCGCGTCGTGCTCGCCGAGGCTCTCTGCGACCAGCGCCCCATTCGCTGCCATGAGCGCGCCGTCGAGCGAACAAGCGTCGTCAATCTGCGCCAGCCCGCCGGGCGGCGGACGGGTCTCGCCGCCCTCCTGCCGCGCATAGGGCGGTTCCGGCGGCATGGGATAAAAGGCCCGCGCGAGTTCCGTCGCCGGCTGGATGTCCGCTGGACGCCGAAAAAGCGAGGTGAGGGCGAGGTGGCTTTCGCCGAGGTCGAAGAAGCGCCAGGCAAAGGTTTTCTTGGTCATCGGTCCTCGACACGCTTGATTTTGCGCCCGCGCGCGTAGCCGAAGGCGAGCAGCAGCGCAATCAGCGCGCCCAACGGAGGTGCGAAATCATACGTCAGGCCCGCCGGCATCGGGCTCGCCAGCGCGAGGGAGTCGGCGGAGGCCATCCGCCCGGCGATCCAGCCGAGAAAACTGGCGCTCGCCCACAAGATCGGCGGCTTGCGCAGCGCCATGACGAATTGCGCCGAGCCCAGCGCCAACAGCGGGATTGAAAGCGCGAGGCCCAGCATGACGAAAGGCTTGTCACCCTGCGCGGCGCCCATCACGCCGGTCATGTTGAGCAGCGCGCCCTGCGCGTCATAAGCCAGAGCGCCGGTCAGAACCGGGCCAAGCGCGCGGCGGGGCGCGATTTCCGGCATCTTGTCGCTCTCGCCGCGCATCGTGACCCAGAGCGCGGCCCACAGCATGAGCGCGGCGGCGGCGAAGCCGAAACCCGGAAGATCCGCGACCGCCATCAGCGCATAGACGAGCAGGACGCGCAGCAGGACGAACAGGATCGTGCCGACGTTCAGCGCGATCCGCTTCCGGTCCTGCGGCAGCGCCCGCGTCGCGGCCGCCAGAACGATGGCGTTCTCCCCGGCCAGAACCAGATCGATCCAGATGATTTCGATCAAGGCGCCGATGGTTTGCGAAAGATCCATGCCTTTTCCCGCAGCCGTAAATCCCCGGGCTTCCGCAAGCCCGATCAAGCGCGCCGTCCCTCCCCCCGCCACGAACCGGCGGAGAGAGCGAATCGCCCGGCGGTTCCGATTGTCGCCGTCGGGAGGCAGGCTATTCGATCGCGAATTTTTTGGCCATGGCAAGAATCACGTCGGCCGCGCGTTCGAGCCGGGCGCCGCGCCAGTCGGGCAGATGGAGGAAACAGGCGCGGCGGTCCATCAGCAGCGAGAGATAGAAACTCTCGTTGCACAGATAATCGCCGGCGTCGCGGGACAATGCGGCCGGCAGCCCGCCGCGGCGCGCAATCGCCGCGAGCCGCGCCGGCGAACAGCCGGCGCGCAAAAAATCCGGACCGCCATGGACGATGGCGCGGCAATATGCTTTTTGCCGCGCGGCGTCGGGCTTGAGCGTCGAGACGCGATTGCGCGCAAGGGTCTCGATGGCCAGCCGCCGCCGGCGCCCGGCGAGGCCAAGCAGCAGGACGGCGTCCGGACCGGTGCGCGCGAAAATCTGCGACAGGGTCGGCGAGAGAGCCGAGAACTCGACCGGCAGCACGGCCGTGTGGAGGTCGATCCCGGCCAAGGCGAAAATTCTTTTCCGCTTTTCCAGCCATCGCGCGCAAAATTCCGCCGGATTGCGCCTGTGGCCAGGAAAGGCTCCAAAACCGGCGACGAGGAGACTGCGCATGG
>JAKANG010000087.1 GCA_021812505.1 Pseudomonadota bacterium | reverse complement strand
GAAAGGACGCCGAGCGCCCGTTCGCCTTTCTGGCGACCTACGCCTCGGGCCTCGCCGGTCATGGCGCGCTGCGCCATGCGCCGCTTGGCGCGGCCCTGCGCGAATACGCGGGCGCCGGGGCCAAGCGCGAGCTTCTGAAGCTGCTCGAACCGGTCGACCGGGCCAGCGAAAGCTGCCCCTGGCTGAAAGAGATCGTCGATTCCGGCGAAATCTTCCATCCGCTGCGCTGGACGCCGAAGGAGGCGATGCGGCTACTCACGGACGCGGAGGCCTTGGGTCAGGCGGGCCTTGTCGTGCGCATGCCCGTGTCCTGGCCCTCCGGCCGGCTGGCGCGCCCCGCGGTCGAGGCGAGCGTCGGCTCCAACACGCCCGCGCGGGTCGGGGCGACGCAAGTGCTCGATTTCTCCATCGCCGTCAGTCTCGACGGCGCGCCGCTGACAAGGGAAGAGATCGCCTCCCTGCTCGCCGCGACCGATGGACTCGCGCTCTTGCGCGGGAAATGGGTCGAAATCGACCCGGCGCGCCTTTCGGCGGCGCTCGACCGCTATGCCGAAATCGAGCGCCTCGCCCGCAAGCAAGGCCTGTCCTTCGGACAGGCGATGCGCCTGCTGGCAGGCGCCGACATCGGCGCGGGCGACGCGGGACAGGCGTCGCAGGTCTCCTGGGCGCATGTGGCGGCGGGGCCCTGGCTGGCACAGACGCTCGCCGCCTGCCGCGACCCGGCGTCGCTTGATGCGCTGCGTCCAGGCGCGGCACTAAAGGCGACGCTTCGCCCCTACCAGGACGCCGGCCTGCGCTGGCTTGCTTTCCTGTCGCGCTTGCGGCTAGGCGCCTGCCTTGCCGACGACATGGGGCTCGGCAAGACGATCCAGGTCCTGGCCCTTCTCTTGACGACGCGCCAGCGCGAAAACGAGCGGCGGCCGAGTCTGATCGTCGCGCCCGCCTCGCTGCTCGCCAACTGGGCGGCCGAAGCCGAGCGCTTCACGCCGTCGCTCGATGTCCTCGTCGCCCATCCAGCCTTTACGCCCGCTGAAAAGCTGCGGTCGTTCACGGCCGCGGACCTTAACGAAACCGACCTCGTCGTGACGAGTTACGCGGCGCTGCTGCGGCTCGATTGGCTCGCCAGGACGCATTGGCGGCTCGCCGTCATCGACGAGGCGCAGGCGATCAAGAACCCGAATGCCAAGCAGACCCGCGCGGTCAAGGCGCTTGAGGCGGAAAGCCGGATCGCGCTCACCGGCACGCCGATCGAAAACAATCTGCGCGACCTGTGGTCGATTTTCGATTTCCTCAACCCCGGCCTGCTCGGATCGTCGAAGGCTTTCGCGGATTTCGTCAAACGCCTTGCCGAAGGCTCGCCGCCATCCTACGCCCCGCTGCGCAAGCTGGTCGCGCCCTATATCCTGCGGCGGCTGAAGACCGACCGCGACGTCATCGCCGACCTGCCGGACAAGACCGAGGTCAAGGCGTTCTGCGGCCTGAGCCGCAAGCAGGCGGCGCTCTACCAATCGACTGTCGCCGAATTCGAATGGCGGCTCAACGAGGCGGGCGACGACATCAGCCGGCGCGGCCTGGTGCTGGCGACGCTGATGCGCTTGAAACAGATCTGCAATCACGCCGCGCATGGTCTCGGCGGCGCGGGCCAATGGGAGAACAATGACAGCGGCAAATTCGCGCGCCTTGGCGAAATCGCCGCGACTGTCGCCAGCCGCCAGGAAAAAATGCTGGTCTTCACCCAGTTCAAGGAGATCATGGAACCGCTTGGCGAACTGCTCGCCAGCGTGTTCGGCCGCCCCGGCCTGTCGCTCAGCGGCGACACGGCGGTGGCCAAGCGCAAGACCCTGGTCAACGCCTTCCAGCAGGACGAGAGCGTTCCCTTTTTCGTCCTGTCCTTGAAGGCGGGTGGCTCCGGGCTGAACCTGACCGCCGCCTCGCATGTCCTGCATTTCGACCGCTGGTGGAATCCGGCGGTCGAGAACCAGGCGACCGACCGAGCCTTCCGCATCGGCCAGAAGCGCAACGTGCTGGTGCATAAATTCATCTGCCGTGGCACGATCGAGGAGCGAATCGACGAAATCATCGAATCGAAGCGGGCTTTGGCCGACGACCTGCTCGGCGGCGGAGCCGAGATCAATCTGACCGAGCTCGGCGACGCCGAATTGATGTCGCTGGTGAGGCTCGACCTCGCGGCGGCGAGCCAGGAGGATCGAACGCCATGAGTTATTGGGGGTTCAGGCCCTATGTCCCGGTCGCGAAGCGCCGCGCCCAGGCGGCGAAGGAAGTCGCGAGACTGAAAAAGCAGGGGCGCGCCGTGGCGCCGGTCGTCGTCGAAGGCCGCAAGATCGCCAAAAACTTCTGGGGCAAGGCATGGTGCGACAATCTTGAGCTTTATTCCGACTATGAAAACCGCCTGCCGCGCGGGCGCACTTACGTCAACAGCGGCTCGGTCGTCGATTTGCAGATCTCGCGCGGCAAGGTCGAGGCGCTGGTCAGCGGCTCGGACCTCTATGAGGTGAAAATCGGCGTCGCTGTCACGCCGGCGGCGCGCTGGAAGGCGATCTGCAAGGATTGCGCGGGCTCCGTCGGCTCGCTGGTCGAGCTTCTGCAAGGCAAGCTGTCGAAGAACGTGATGGAGCGGGTTTGCCGGCAGGCCGACGGCCTGTTTCCGACGCCTCGCGAAATCAGAATGTCCTGCTCGTGCCCGGATTGGGCGGACATGTGCAAGCATGTGGCGGCGACGCTATACGGCGTCGGCGCGCGGCTCGATTCCAATCCGGACCTGTTGTTCACGCTGCGCGGGGTCAAGCGAGATGAACTGATCGCGAAGGTCGGCGCCGACCTCCCGCTGACCGTGGCGCCAGCGAATAGCGAGCGCCTGCTCGCCGACGACGATGTGGCGGCCTTGTTCGGCCTCGACATGGCCGAACCGCCCACGCCGCTGGCGAGGAAAGCAGGCGGTCTCAAGCAGGCGAAGGCGGCCGCGCCTGTCGAGTCGCCTGATCCGGCCAAGAAGCCCGCCCGGCGAAGGGCGGCAACTACTCCGGCAGAGCGCGAAATGATGGCCGGAGCCGCTCTCCGTCCGGCGCCCACGGCGCAAAAGCAGTCGAATGTGAAGTCCGTTGCCGACCAGCCTTCCGCCCAGCGCTCCGCGGCGCGAACAGCGAAGTCGAGCCCAACCTTGGAGGTTGGCGACGGACGGGCCGCGCCGGAACGGCGTGGGGTCGCGGCCCACCCCGTCAGCCGTACGCGCGTGGCGAAGTGGATCGGTGCGCGGGCGCGCAAGAAGGACAGGTAGCGTCGAGGGTGCTTTCGCGATGAAGCGCCGCAATGGCCGGCCGCGGCCGTCCGCGATCGAAATTTTCGGCGCTATGCCTGTTCACGTCGGTGTTTTAAGAACGACCTGTGATCGAGCTCCGACCGTCGTCCGCGATCAATGATCTCGGATGCAATGTTCAAGCCCGATGGGCTCTGATGGGCGGAGCAGAATCGTCATTCGAAATCATGTTCAGGATGAATTGCAGAATTTTCGGCGCCAGCGCTTTTGACCGCTCGCGCAATCCGCGTTCAAGAGGATCGCCGGGAAGCGAAGTGACGCCGAAACATTGATCGGATATAACTCACCCCGGAAACTGGACCTTCATTCCCGGCAGAACGATATTCAAGCAGGCTCACCGCCGGCGCGGCCAGGAAAGGCGAGTAGAAATGGACGGCCCTCTGTCAGAGACGAGGAACGGTTCACGCCGGGTTTTCTCGACATTTATGACCGCCTCGTCACTTTTGACGCGGAGACGACAGGCAAGCGGACGCCGGGCGCCGATTTCATCAAGAAACAGCCTTTTGCCTGGAAGCCGCCGGGCGTCGTCATCGAGGTCGGCTTTGTCGAAATGCTGCGCGGCGATAGGGGTTGGCGCAAGGCGAGAACATGGCGGTCGCTCGTCAATCCGGACGGCCTGATCGATCCGGCCGCGATCGCAATTCACAAGATTCGCCCTGGCGATTCGAAAAACGCGCCCCGCTTCGCCGCGATCATGCCGGAACTGAAGGACTTTATCGGCGAAGCGCCCATTGTAGCCCATGCCTACAAGAACGAGCGCGACTTCCTCAATTACGAATTCGCCCGGGCCAAAGCGATCAACTGGGGCGAATACGCCTATGACGAAGAGCGCTATATCTGCACGCAGAGATTGTTCGCGCAGCTCTTCCCCGGCGCCGGCAAATCGCTGACATCGATGTGCGACCGGCTGGCGCTCGACGCCAGCGAGCAAGACGAAAAACACGGCGCCCTATTGGACGCCGATATGACCGCGGATGCGCTGATCCTATTGGAGCGCCAGTTGAACGAAGGCGGAAGCGATGCGCCCAGATCCTGGACCCTGGATTGACGCGTCCGCGTGATGAACGCCATAACGCCACTGCTTCGAGGCGGCTTGGCCTGAGCCAGCACAGCCGATGTCGATCGGAACTATGAAGATCAGGGTCTATGGGCTCTGCCGGGCGGTGAGCGGCCGTGGGCCGAAGGACAAGAATAGGCCGCAAAGCAGGCAGTCGTGGCGTGGCGGCCTCGTTCACACTCGGCGATCTCCGTAACTTCCGAAAACTCTGGTATGCGCCAGATAAATGTTGCCTGGACCTTCCGCCTCCCGTTACATAGGCGCACCTGACGGTCTGGCCACCTTCGACCGCGTCGATGCCATCGGCCCAAAAGGCGGAATTATCGCCCACGCCGATAGCGATCTGTTCGGAACGAGCAGCCAGCGGCGCAGACATTGTCGTCACGACGCGGACTTGGGGCTCCTTCGCCAGCATTGATATCGAACGTCAGCTGCAAGCGCGTGGCCTCACCCAGGTGGTGATCGCCAGGGTGGCGCCCGGAACCGCAGTCGAGTCGACCGTGCCTCAAGCCTGTGATGCGGGATTCAACGGCACTCTCGCTAGCGACGCGATGACGGGGCCCGGATGTTCACGGCTATGGCGTCGCGAACATCTTCCCGCGGCTCGGCGAAACCGGAACGAGCCGAGAGATCAATTGTCGAACAACAAGGAGCGTGTGAAATGCCCTGGCTTCAGTTACTTTCCTATTTCTTCGGCGGCGTCTTTCTGGCAAATGCCGTGCCCTACGTCGTCAGCGGCATGATGGGCAAACCGTTTCAAAGCGCGTTCGCCAGGCTCCCCGGAGACGGCCCTTCTTCGTCGACCGTCAGCGTGCTTTGGGGTTTCCCCAACGCCGTCATCGGCTACGTCCTCGTCTGTCACGTCGGCGTTTTCGAGATGAAGGATGGGGGCGATGCAGCCGCGCTCGGTGCCGGCGCGTGTCTCATCTCCGTGCTCCTGGCGCAGCTGTCGGGACGCTTCAACCACGGCAACCAGCCAGGAAGGCGATGAAGCCTCCGACTTCAGGTTTCTTCCACTCTCGGCGCCGTTTCAAGTATCGGCTTTTGGCCAGAGGCGCCTTGGTCTCCAATGTCGGCGGCTGGGTGCAGGTATCCGCTGAGGACTAGCTGGTGTTCACGCAGCTCGACATCACAACGCGTCGGCCGTCGGACTGGTCATCGCGACGCATCTCAGGCCACTGCTTGTCCTGCTGCCAAGGACCGGCCTGGCGCTAGCCTTTTCAACCAGCGCAAGTTTCTGTGGAGACGCACGCCAAGAACGAAGCGATGGTGCAGGTCAAGATTCTGGGCGCGGGCCGGCGAGAGGCAGCCGTCGACGAAACGGCGGAAGAATAGGCTTTGAAGCAGACGGCCGAGCGGAGCCGCAAGTCAATTGCCAGCGCGCTCTATGACTCCACCAGCCGCCTTTTCCGACAGCCGAAGACGGCTGTATCCCCGTTAATCCTCGGCTAAGCATATTTTTGGCGTCGCTGTCCAAGGAAATCGCTCCTTAACGCACGTAATTTATCGATTGCAGTTACGTAAGGTAAATCATCTCCCCGAGTCCAACCGGAACCGTTGGCCTGGGCGGAAGTTTCGATCGGATCTGCAATATGAGCGCCGCCATCCCGGTAGTTTCGATAAAATGGCCGGCACGGAAGTTGTCCTACATCCAGACCCTCCTGCTCGCGGCAGGCTATTGCGTCGCAAGCGCGCAAGCGGCGGGGGCGGTTGACTGGTACACGGGAGACAAGACGTCGGAGCCCGACTATGCGCCGTCGATCGTTCTCGACACGTCCGTCTCCGCGACGACCACGCAGAGCGTTTTCGGCGCCGCCGCCATTACCGGGGCGCTCGACGGCAATCTCCGGCAAGACGGTTTCCGTTACCGCGTCGAGGGAATCGCTGGCGACTACAATTATTTCACCACTCTGCCAGCCATTGCGCCGGCGACTATTGGCGTCGGCAAAAAAATATACGCCAATCAAGAAGACGGCGGCGTGCTCGGCGGCTATGCCTGGAACACCCGCAACTGGTCCTTCATGCTTCTGGGCGGCGTCGAGCTGAGCAACACGACCCTGAGCTATCCCGATCCCAACAATCCCACCGCGGGCTTCTATATCGGAGCGAAAATCGTCGGCGAATTTTACGGCAACCCGACGCATGACACGATGCTGAGCGGCTATGGCTCGTTCAGCACCACGAATTCGGAATATTATTCCCGCTTCAAGGCCGGCTACCGGATCTGGGAAAATGTTTTC
>JAKANG010000086.1 GCA_021812505.1 Pseudomonadota bacterium | reverse complement strand
CCGCAAGGCCCCGCGCCGACGCGACGAGGATGACGCGCCGGTGGTCGGCATGGGCGATCACGTCCCGAGCTTCCTGCTCCGGTCGACCCGGGTAAAAACCGTCAAGACGGCGGACTGATCCGTTCCAGCAGGCCGAGGCTCAACGCCTCGCAGCTGGGCAGTTCGATCGCCGCCCCGGTCAGGTCGTCGTCGCTCGAAAATGTCGAGCGCACGGCGATCACCGGCAGCCCGGCGCTGCGCGCCGCCAGCACGCCATTGCGCGAATCCTCGATCGCCACGCAGTGTTGCGGCGGCTTGCCCAGTTCGCGCAGGGCCAGTTCATAGACATCCGGCGCGGGCTTCTTCTTTTCCACCATGTCCCCGGCCCCGACGACGGGAAAGATGTCGCGCCACTGCGCGCCGAGCGCGCTGGTGAGCAGCGCGTCGATATTGGGCATGGACGTGGTCGTGGCGATGGCGAGCGTCAAGCCGCGCGCGCGCGCCTCCTCGATGAATTCCCTGATTCCCGGCCGCAGCGCCACCGCGCCGCCGTCCACCATCGCGGTATAGATGTCGGTCTTGGCCTTGTGGAGCTTCGCCACGAATTCGGGATCTGCCACGCCGCCCTCGCGCGCGATGAAATGGGTGATCCTCTCCTTGCCACCCGTCACCTTGAGCAACTGGCGATAAAGTGGGACATCCCAGTTCCAGCCGAGCCCAAAATCGGCGAAAGCGCGGTTGAACGCCTGCCGATGGACCTCCTCGGTCTCCGCCAGCGTTCCGTCCATGTCGAAAATAACCGTGTCGATCGTCGTCTTGTCGATCACCTGCGCCTCCCCGGCCGATTCCGGCGAAAATGCAGGCTTTGGCGCGAAAAGGAAATTTAAAAAAATAACACCAATCGTTAAATTGATTTTCGTCCGCCCTCAATTCGGCAATATGCCGAAAATCTTCCTCAAGAATCCTGGAGCGATAGCGGACAGCGGATTGATCGAAAGGGTGGGCGCGGCAGCGGAGCCGGCAACGCGGAAATTCACGCCGATCAGCCCCTCCTGCTGGCCGCCGCCGAGCACGAGGCCGAGGACGGGAAGTTTGCCAAAAAGGTTATTGACGCCATAGGCCGGCACGAATGTGCCCGAAAGGTCGAGCGTGTCGTTGCCGAAATCGATCCAGCCCTCCAGCGTCGAGCCGATATTGGAATTGGCGATCACGCCGTCGCTGACAGAGAGCCTGCCATCCGATTTCTGAAGTTCGGCATGCAGGCGTACGAAGGCCACCGAATTGGGGTCGAGCTTGACCTTGTTGACGATTTTCCCTGCGTCAGCAGAATTGGCGAAACTTTTTAAGGCGGGTTCGCCGCGCAGGACGAAATTGCTGATATCGATCACGCCGGTGAAGGAACTGTCGGCGAGCCGCAACTGGGCGCGCAGGTCGCCGCCCTGCATGTGGCTGTAAAAGTCGAAAAAGGCGAGCAGGGCGCCGCCGTCTGTCGTGGTCAGGGTGAAAAGCGGCGCTCCGCCGTCGGGACGGGTGAGCGCGCCCTTCACGGCGTCGGCGCCGATCTTTCCCGACAGGCTCAGGGCCTGGAACTGTCCGCTCGCCTTGCGCGCCAGCTGGAATTCGGCGTTCGAGATGATCTGGCGGTTTGCGCCCGTCAATAGCGTGGTTTTGAGATCGAGATCGAAATCGGTCGACCGGCCGCTGCTTGGTCCGCTGCTGGTGAGGTTGCGCAGGAACGGCCGCGCGTCCAGCGAAGCCCCGCGCGCCGCGATTTTCATCACGTCGCCCGTTCTCTGGATATCGATTCGCAGATCGTCTCCGGGGGAGAGTTTCACGCCTGACAGCCTGGCTGCGGCCAGACTCCCGTCGGGCGCCAGTTGCAGAACGCCCTTCGCGCTCTGGCCCGAGCCGTCATAAACGAAATTGTCCAGGGTCGACGCGCCATGCGCGTCCTCGGCATAAACAAAGCTCGCTTTCGCCGGACGTCCCGCCGGCTTGAAAAGGCCGGGAACCGGATCGTTCAGGCCCGCCTTGAGGAAATCGAGATCGACCTGGGCCTTGGGCGGCGCCGCGCCGACTTCGCCGGCGATTCTGACGGCCACCGGCCCGGCGACGGTCGCGCCGAAATTCAGCCCCGCCTTGGCGCGGGCCGCTTCGTCCATCGGGAAGGAAATGACGCCCTGCGGCGGCTGGCTGTGGTCGCGGGTGACCTCCAGCGTCGCCGGCGCGCCGAACATCCTTCCGGTCCCGACCACATGGATGATCCCGTCCGCGAGAGTCACGGCGAGCGCGCCCTGGTCGAGGCCGGCCTTGCCCACCAGATGATCGGCGGCGAAATTGGCGACCGTGGCGTTGACCTCGATGCTGGCGAGACTCGGGTCGTAAACCGGCGGCAGCTTGGTGCGGAAGGTAAAATCGCCCGAGACCTGGCCCCTGACGGTCCGGGGGTCGAGCGGCAGGCTCGCCACCGAGGCGAAGCCGGGCGTCGAGAGCACCTCGCCCAATGTGTCGACGCCGCCCTGGGCGTGGGCGCTGATGATCAGGGCGATCGGCCTGGCTTCGAAATCCGGCGTCGAATAAACACCGTTCGACAGGTCGATCCGGTGGCCGTCGCGAGCTTCGATAAAGCCGGTCGTCGCGTCGATGCGCGCCGAGCGGCCGCTCGAATGGCCTTTTGCCGCGACGCCCTGAACCGGCGGCGCGCCGTCGAGGAAGGTGAAGGCCGCGTCGCGGAAGGCGTAATCCATCGAAATGCGGTCATCCATCGGCGCGTGTTGGGCGCGCATCATCCGCAGGTCGAGATCGTCGAGATCGATCGCCATGCGGAAGCTTTCCAGCGTTCCGCGGATGAGGTGGTCGCCCATCCATCCGCGCAGCGGCGCGCCGAAGGCGTTGGGCCAGACGGCAAGCGCGCCGGCCGCCGTCATCTTGCCGGCGGAGAGGCCCAACCGGATATGAGGCCCGTTGGCCCAGTCAATCGTTCCCTGCGCCGCCGCCGCCACTTCCGGGCCGACGATCTCGACCCGGTTGACGGTTAGCGTCTTGTTCAGGAGGTCGAGCGCGAGATCGCCCTTGATCGAGGCGATCGTGATCGACTTCTCGCCCTTGCGGTCCGGGCCGATGACGCAGGGCTCGGCCTGTTTGAACATGAGGCTCCATGGCGCCGCCTCATGCTCCGGCGGGGTGACGACGCCCCTCAGGAAGCAGCGCGAATCGCCGGAATAGATCTGCGCCCGATCCACCAGCGCGCGGTGGCTGGCGGCGTCCCAATGGGCGGCGGCGAAAAATTCGTCGAGGAAAACCGGCGCGAACTCGGGATCGTCGAAGCGCCAGAAGCCCTGGCCGAGCGCGAGGCGGGCGTCGGCGTCGAGCACATGGCCATCTCCCTCGAACGAGGCGGCGGCCTTGAAGGAAAGAGGAATGTCGGAATCGATCGGCAGATTCGTCTTGCCGGCCATCAGAGCGATTTCGTCGATCGAGAAGCCGTCGCCCTGAATGGCCAATTCATGCGCCTCCTCGCGCGCCCCGCGCGCGACGCCGGCGACCGACCAGCGCCCGCTCGGACCCTTGGCCGCCATTTCGATCTGGGCGACGCCGCGCCCGTCCTCGATCCTGCGGTCGAGGGCGAATTCGAAACCCTCGAAGCCGCGCTTCTGCCCGGCCACGCGGTCGTCGACGATCAGCCGTCCGTTCTCGATCCCGAAATGATCGAGCGCGGCGATCGGGCTGTCGCGGCCCTGGGCGATGTCGAAAATCCGATTGATCGCATTGGCGGCCTGCCGCATCACTTTGGCGCGGGTTCCGGGCGCCGGCGCGCTGGTCGGCGGCTCCACGCTCGGTCCGTTCGCCAAAGTGGCGGCTTGCTGAGAGGGTTGCTGGGCGGGTTGCGGAGCGGCGGCGGCCGATTCGCCGTCGGCCGTGAGATCGATCGAGCCGTCGGGCAGCACGCGCAAAATGACGTCCAGCCCATCGATATCGACCCGCGACGGCTTGATCCGTCCGGCGAGCAGCGACAGCGGGTCGAAGATCAGATCGGCCTTGGGAGCGGAAACAACGCGCCGGCCATCGGCGCGTCTGATCGCGACATTCTCCACCGCGAGGGCCAGGCCGTGCGGTTCGCGCTCGATCCCCAGAGCGCCGATCGTCAGGAGGTAACTGGGGCCGAGCCGGTCCTGGAGCGCCGACACCACGACAGGCTTGAAGACGTCAAGATTGACGCGACCAAGGCCCAGGCCCACGACGCCGGCCGCCAGCAGCACCAGCGCCGCCATCAGGCCGAAGGAAAGACCCGCGCTGGCGGCCCGGCGCGTCCGGCGAAATCGCCGGGACGGCCGCAAAGGCGGCGGCGGCTCCGCGGAAAGATCCGGCTCTCTCGACTCGACCAATAGGACCGCTTTCCTTGCCGATTTTTCTCGTTGCACATCCGCCACGGGCGCTCGACGCCCCGCTTCGGAAGCCTTCTGGGTCGCCTGTCCGCGCCCGCGTCCGGAGGCCTGCGCCGAATCGGCATTCTATAGTAGAATCCCCATCCCTCCGACTGAAGGTAAGGCCCTTTGCTCGCAGGCGCCACATCGAAAAAGGCAGACATTTGCGACCGAATTAAGCAGAATTGGCGGCATCGGGGAGTCGTTTCACCGCAGACGCGTCCCACGACAGGAGGCATCATGACAAGACTTGCTCAGGCGGGCGACGCCGCCCCGGATTTCACCTTGCCGCGCGACGGCGGCGGACAGATGTCGCTCGGCGACTTCAAGGGCAAGAAGCTCGTCCTCTATTTCTATCCCAAGGACGACACTTCGGGCTGCACCATGGAGGCGCAGGACTTCAAACGGCTGGCCAACGATTTCGCCGCAGCCGGCGCGGCCATCGTCGGCGTCTCGCCCGATCCGGTCAAGCAGCACGACAGGTTTCGCGACAAATATGAATTGACCTTTCCGCTCCTGGCCGACGAATCGAAGCAGGTTCTCGAAGCCTATGGCGTCTGGGTCGAGAAGAGCATGTATGGCCGGACCTATATGGGCGTCGAGCGATCGACCTTCCTGATCGGCCCCAACGGCAGGATCGCTCATGTCTGGCGCAAGGTGAAGGTTCCCGGCCACGCCGAAGAGGTCCTCGCGGCGGCCAAGTCCCTGTGAATCGGCTTTCCGCGTTCCGCCGGGATCGATTTCCCAAGCCGGAAAGCGGTTCCCGGCGAAATGGCTTTTGACGGCAACAGGTTCACGCGGATCGCCCGACGAGAAAGTTGGAGCCTCGGCACGGCGAATTTTCCAAACATTAACCACGCCCGTTTACCTTGATCCGAAACCGGCCGCGCCAATGAAGACCAGCTTACCGGCGCGCCTTTTCGGATGGTGGAATATGCGTGCTGCTGTTTCCGCGAAGCCGCCCAGGCCGGGCCTGACGCTTCATCTGGCTTTCCATCGGTTCACACGTCAGTTCCACCTGTCGCCTGCGCTCGCCGCCGCCCTGTTCGGCGCAGGGCCGCTGCTGCTGCTGGGCTGCCTCGCGATCGGCGGCTATTTCATGTTCCGTGACGACATGCTGGCTTCGCTCATGCGGCGCCAGGCCAGTATGCAGTTCGCCTATGAGGGCCGCATCGCGGCCTTGCGCGCCCAGGTTGATGCGCTGGCGTCGCGACAGATGCTCAACCAGGACAAGTTCGAGGGCAAGGTGGCCCAGTTGGCGGTGCGTCAGGCCGAACTCGAATCGCGCTCCGCCTTGCTCGCTTCGCTCGCCGCCAGGGTCGACCCCGACATCACCTCGGTCGCGGCGACGCGGCCCTCGGCGACGCAGGCCGCGTCCGTCCTGACGCTTGCGCCCAAACCGTCTGTCGCCGATGGAGGCTTCAAGCCCGTTCCCGAGGGTCTCGAACTGCGGACGACCGACGGCGCCGCCGCCGGCCCCGGCCTGTCCGAAAACGACGATCCCCCTTCGCCCGAACAGCGCCTCAAGACTTTGGCGTCGCGTTTCGACCGGGTCGAACGCCGCCAGATCGTCATGCTGAACGCCCTCAAGGCCCCCGCCGCGGAAAAAGCCGAACGCTTGCGCGAAGCTTTCGCCGAAGCGGGCCTTTCCGTCGAGCGCATGATCCAGCATGGCGAATATTCCGCCGCCGAGGGCGTGGGCGGCCCCTTCGTGCCAGCCGATCTTCCCGGCGCTCGCGGCGATTTCGCGCGCGCTTACGCCAGCCTCAGCCGCACGATCGACCTGATGGACGGCCTGCGCGGCGCCCTGCCCTTCGCGCCCCTTCGCAAGCCGCTGCCCGGCCCGATCGAGGTCACCTCGCCCTTCGGCTATCGCGTCGATCCCTTTCTCGGCCGGCCCGCCCTTCACACCGGCATGGATCTCCATGGCGAATATGGCGAGGCGGTTCGCGCCACGGCCGCCGGGCGTGTGACTGTCGCCAGCGCGACCGGGGGCTATGGCAACATGGTCGAGATCGACCATGGCGCGGGCTTGAGCACCCGTTATGGGCATTTGTCGCGGATCGACGTCGCGGCGGGGCAATGGGTGACGGAAGGACAGGACATCGGCGCCATCGGCTCGACCGGACGTTCGACCGGTCCGCATCTGCATTACGAGGTCCGAGTGGACGGCGCGCCGGTCGACCCCGGCCGCTATCTCAAGGCGGGACAACTTCTCAGCGCCAGCCAATGAGAGTGAGAGCACGA
>JAKANG010000085.1 GCA_021812505.1 Pseudomonadota bacterium | reverse complement strand
TCCCGGCGTCGTCGAAAGCGCGGTGATCGGCCTGCCCGATCCCGATTTCGGCGAGGCCGTCGCGGCGGTGGTGGTGCGCGAGAAAGGCGTTCAAATCGACGACACGGCGATTCACGACGCCCTCGCCCCAAGGCTCGCCAGGTTCAAATTGCCGAAGAAGATTTTCTTCGTCGAGGAACTGCCTCGCAACACGATGGGCAAGGTCCAGAAAAACGTCTTGCGGGACACCTACGGCGCATGAGCGGGCGCGCCCTTCTCCCCTTTGGACGAAAAGCCGCCGGCGCAATGAAACGATCAGAACTGCGGCTGGTGGTAATGGGCGAGATCAGCCGTCGGGGTCACCGCGTCAGGGTCGTAATCATGGGCGATCAGGTCGCGCGCGGTGGTGTCGCCGTCGGCTGCGGCTTTGTCGATCAGCGCCTTGCCCGCCGTTCGGTCCTGGGTCACGCCATGGCCGCGCAGCAGATCGAGTCCGTAGTTAAAGGCGCCAAGTGACGAGCCGGCGTCGGATAATTTCTTGTCCCATTCCGCCGCCTTGGCGGGATCCGAAGGCCGGTCGTAGCCGTTTTCCTCCAGATAAGACATCCAGGGCATCGCGTTGAGATTGCCGTGGCTGGCGCAGCGTTCGAAAATGCGGCGCGCCTCTTCGTGCTGGCCGGTCTTGTCGAGAAAGACGCCATAAACGCACATGTGCGGATCGAAGCGCTCCTCGCCCGATTTCTGCGCCCAATATTGAATCGACAATTCCTGCGGATTGAGTTCGCCCGCGGAAGCGTCAGCGACCGAGGCCGGCGCGGCGAGGGCGGGAGCGCCCGCAACAAGAGCTGCGAGGACCGAAACAAAAAATCTCATTCTTCCCTCCAGAACCGGGCGTTAGACAGGCGATGAAACCAGAATAGGCCGCTCCGCAAAGACGGAGGCGACCGGCGCATCTTGATAGAGGGAAGACCCGGCGCGATGGGAGGAAGCGTCGCGCCGGAAAATTCCTCAGATTTCAGCGGACATATAGGACGTGACTTCCATGCCGCAGCAGACTTCGCAGACTTCCGGAGTGGTCCAGGCCATAGCTTTCTCCCGTGAAAAATGTCGCTTCTTGTGCTTTGCGTCAGCGACGCATGATTTATTGATAGCCGCGACCAAAGGCGGAAGCGTCAGGACCCGGCGAGAAATTTGTAAGATTATTGTCAGGTCTCATGGTCGTAGCGATAACCGACGCCATGCACCGTCTTGATGATGCGCGGCCGCGCCGGATCGATCTCGATCTTGCGCCGCAGGCTGGAGACATATTGATCCAGGGCGCGGCTGTTGGGCATGTAATCACGGCCCCAGGCGATATCGAACAGATCGTCGCGCGACACCGCCTTGCCTTCCCGGGCCAGCAACAGCTTCAGAATGGCCAGCTCGCGCGGGGCGAGATCGATGGTTTGCCCGCCCCGCCGGGCGCGCAAGGCTTCGGGATCGATCTCCAGATCGCCCATGTTCATCCTGCCCGCTTCCTTCGCGGCCGCATTTTCCGCCGCTGGCGCGGCGACCTTGACGCGGCGCAGGCCGGCCTTGATCCGCGCCACCAATTCGCGGGCGGAGAAGGGCTTGGCGATATAATCGTCGGCGCCGATCTCCAACCCGATCACCCGGTCGATCTCGGCGCCGCGCGCCGAGAGCAGCAGGATCGGGGTGTGGAGATCGCGCGCGCGAATGCGCCGGCACAGGTCGAGGCCGTCGAGTTGCGGCATCATCACATCGAACAGGCACAGATCCGGCGTCTGTTCGACGAAGGCCCGCCAGGCGGCTTCGCCATCCTCCGCGACGATGCAGTCGATCCCCTCGAGCGTCAGGAGATCGACCAGCCCCGCGCGCAGATTGGGGTCGTCTTCCGCGATGAGTATTTTCATCCGGCGTCTCCGTCGGGAAAAGCCCGAATCGTCGCACGCGCTCGCAGGCCTGGATCGGCGCCGCTCAGCGAAAAGCCGCCGCCATTGGCGCGCGCCAGTTCCTGAACGATGGAGAGGCCAAGGCCGTGGGAGGGCTTGATCTCGTCGCTTTGGGTCGCGGCGGCGCCGTAATCCCGCACTTCGAGCGCGAGCAGACCGTCGCGCCAGTCGACGGCGACGTCAATTCTTCCCGGGGCGTATTTGCGGGCGTTGTCGAGAAGATTGATGAGGATGCGCTCAAAGGCGCTGGAGTCGAAGCGCAGCAGTCCGCTCACGCCGCAGCGCGCTTCGCAGGCGCATGATGAGGCCGACAGCAGCCGCTCGTAGCGGGCCACAATCCGGCGCGCCAGATCACAGGGATCAGCCGCCGACATTCTCGGCGCCGCATGTGCGCCGGCGTCCCCAAAAATGGTTTCCCCGGCGAGCGCGTCGAGCCGGTCGATCTCTTCCGTGAGCACGGAGCAATAGCGATCGAGGCCAGGAGCGCCGCCAGCCTTGCGGGCGATCAGCTCGGCGTAGAGCTTCAGATTGGCGAGCGGCGTGCGCAGATCGTGCGAGAGCCGCGTGGCCAGGGCCGCCCGCGCCGCGCCCTCCGCAAGCCGCTCCTTTTCCGCCTTGCGCGCCTGATAGACGAGCAGCAGCCAGACCAGCGCCAACGGCGCGGCGAGCGCGAACCGGCCAAGCGCGCTGTGACGCGGCGAGGGCGCGCCCGCGACATCAACCGCCCAGCCGTTCAGGGCGCCCGACTGAAGGAAAGATTCAAAGCCTTCGGGCGCTTCGCCTGTTTTCCAGATCACCCGATCGAAGGGGTCTCGCAAACGGAACGCCCAGCCGGGATAGGCCTTGCTGCGCGTTTCCAGCGCCGCCACGAGATCGGGGAAAATGAAGCGGCTGTTGAGCGCGAGGCAGTTTTCCTCGCGGGCGTCGGCTTCGCCGCTGCGGCGGCATTCGAAATAATATTCTCCGGAGGCGTCGGGGAACCAGCCGTCGACGAAATCGCCTTCGCGCAAGAGGCTCGCGACGCCGACCAGGGTGCGCAGCCGCTCTTCCCACATTTTCGGCATGGCGAGCGGATCTTCCGGCGGAAAGATGGTCTGGTCGCCCTTGCGCATCAGCACCAGCAATTGCTGGTCGTAGCCGGAGATGACCCGCCACAGCGCGGTCGGCGGATCAAGCCCCTCCTCCGCCGCGCGCCCGATATTGATCCGGGCGTAGGTCGCCAGATCGGCGACCTCCTTCGAGGCGGCGGCGCCGAGGATTCCCGCGACATATTGCGCGTCATGGCGCGCACTCTCGCGCAGCGCGAGATAATCGGCGTCGAGCCATTGCGCGGCCAGCAGGGCGACAAAGCCAAGCGGCAGGGCATAGAGCAGAGCCTGCCGGGCCGTCGCTCCCCAGGAGCCGGGCGAAGGAAACGCCTGAACGCCCGAGGAACGCGTCGCCGATTTCGCGAAAGGTGATTTCAATTCCCGCTCAGTTCTTGGCGAAGTCCTTGGCGAGGGCGTCGAGGCCGCCGCGATAGACTCCGGTGATCGCCTTTTTCGCCGCATCCGCGGTCGCGCCCGGCGCCGGCGCGAAGGTCGAGGACCAGACGACCTCGCTGCCCTGCCCGTCCGGCTTGACCATGATGGTCGAGACGTAATGCGAGACAGGCAGAACCTTCTGGTTCGTTCCGTTGTCGAGGATCTTATACGTATAGCTGTGCTTGCCGGCGTTATAAGCCGTCAGAGCCTCCCACAGGATCGGGCCGCCGAGATCGAGCCTGCGCTGGGAATCCAGCTTGTCGCCGTCCGAGGCCTCGCTGGTCTTGACCGCGGGATGCCAGGTCAGCTCGCCGAAATGGCCGATCTTGTCCCATACCTGGGCCGGCGGCGCCGCGAGCTTCACCGTTTCCATCACCTTCACCTTTTCCGCCGCATGGGCGGATAGCCCGCCCAGCGCCAGAGCCGCAAACGCTATCGCAACCTTTTTCATCGCTTCCTCCCTTCGAGGACAGACGCGGTTTCCCGTTCGAGCATGATCTTCACCGACAACCGGGTTTAGAATTTTCCAGATCGTGCTCCTGCCGAGTTGAGCCTCCGGCTTCTAGCTTCGGCGCGTCCATTTGCCAGTGCGCCACAAGTTGCGGCAAAAAAGAAGGGGAAGGATGTAAGAATTTTGTCTTATCTTTACGCCGATCCCGCCGAGCCGCCCACGCCGCGCGTTCTTGCGCTCGGCGACGCCGCCGCGAGCGTCGCGTTCGGCGCCCGCATCGCGCCGGAGGTCCGGCAAAAAGTCCAGGCCTTCTGCGCCGCGCTCGCCGCCGCGCCGATCGAAGGCGTCGAGGAATGGGCGCCCGCCTTCGCCTCCGTGGCCGTCTGGTTCGATCCCGACCGGATTTCGTTCGACGCTCTCGCGCCGCGCCTGCTGGCGCTGGCCCGGGCGCCGGCGTCACTTGCCCTTCCCGGCGCATTGTTCGAAATTCCGTTTTGCGCCGAGGGCGCTTTCGCGCCCGACCTCGCCGAGGTCGCCCGGCTCAACGGCCTGACGCCCGCGGCTTATCTCGAACGCCTCGGCCGGTTGACCCTGGAAGTTTACATGCTGGGCTTTCAGCCTGGTTTCGCCTATCTCGGCGCCTTGCCGGACTCGCTGTCCGCGCCGCGGCTGGCGACGCCGCGCACGCGCGTCCCCGCCGGCTCGGTCGCCATCGCCGACGGGATGTGCGCCGCCTATCCCTATGGCAGCCCGGGCGGCTGGCGCCTGATCGGGCGAACGCCCGCGCCTTTGTTCGACGTGAACAACGAAAGACGCCCCGCCCTGCTCGCGCCGGGGGACCGCGTGCGCTGGCGCTCCATCGCGCGCAACGAATATGACGCCCTCGCCGCGCGCTGGCGCGCTGGTGGCTTCGACCCCGCCGAATTGCGGGCGCCCCGATGACGGCGCGCCTCGCCCTTCTTCGGCCCGGCGTGGGCGTGACGGTCCAGGATTTGGGCCGCAAGGGCTTCCGCGCCCTCGGCGTTCCGGCTTCCGGCGCGCTTGACGCGGAAATGCTGGCCGCCGCCAATGTTCTCGCTGGCGCGGCGGACGGCGCCGCCGGATTGGAAATCCTGCTCGCCGCACCGGAACTTCGCGCCGACGCGGGCGCGGCGCGCCTTGGGCTCGCCGGCGATCTTTCCGGCGTCGTGAGGCGCGCCGGTGGCGGCCGCGAGGAGATTATTTCGTGGAGGGGGGTCGCACTGAGCGAAGGCGACACGCTGACCCTGCGGCTTGGCCAAGGCCCGGCCTACCTCGGCTTTTCCGGCGGCCTCGACCTGCCCCCGGTTCTCGGCGCGCGTTCGACTTTTCTGCGCGCGGGATTTGGGGGGCTGGAAGGCCGCGCCTTGCGCGCCGACGATGCGCTCGCCTGCGGCGCGGCGGCGGGCGATGACCTGGCGGGCCCTCCGTTTTCGCGCGGTCGCGGCCCGATCCGATTCATTCCGGGCCCGCAGGCCGATCATTTTCTCCCCGAGGCGCTGGACCTGTTCACAGCCAGCGCATGGCGCGCCTGCGCCGACAGCGACCGCATGGGCCTGCGCCTTTCCGGCCCGCGCCTGAGGCATGGACCGAGCGGAGCCAATATCCTGACCGACGGCGCGACGCCCGGCGCGATCCAGGTCCCCGGCGACGGCCAGCCGATCGTGTTGCGCGCCGATTGTCAGACCTCCGGCGGCTATGCCAAGATCGGCTGCGTGATCTTGGCCGATCTGCCTCGGCTCGCCCACGTCGCGCCGGGCGACGTGTTGACCTTCGCGCCGGTCGGGCATGACGAAGCGACGGCGGCGCGGCGCGAAGCCCGCGAGGCTTTCGCGCGATGGCGCGCCCGCCTCGCGCCGATCGGCGGTTGGGACGACAAGAGATTATGGACCGAAAATCTCATCAGCGGCGCGACTTCGGGCGAGTGAGATCCTCAGGCGCGCCGTCATGACCGAACCGACCCCCCTCAACCTCAACGCCGATCTCGGCGAAAGCTTTGGCGCCTGGCGCATGGGCGACGACGACGCTCTTTTGCGCGTGGTGCAATCGGCGAGCCTCGCTTGCGGCTTCCACGCCGGCGATCCAACAACCATGCGCCGCACGGTCCGCGCCGCGCTCGGCGCCGGCGTCAGCATCGGCGCCCATCCGTCCTACCCGGATCTGCAAGGCTTCGGGCGCCGGTCCATGCGCTGCGCGCCGGAGGAGATCGAGGCTTTCGTCCTCTATCAGATCGGCGCGCTCGACGGCTTTGCCCGAGCGGAAGGCGCGCGGGTCAGCCACGTCAAGCCGCATGGCGCGCTCAGCAATGATTCCTGCGCCGACCGCGCGATCGCCCGCGCGATCGCCCGCGCCATCAAAGCCTATGACGCAAAGCTCATCCTGCTCGCGCCGGCCCATTCCCGTCTCGCCGAGGCAGGCGCGATGGAGGGGTTGAAGGTCGCATTCGAGATCTTCGCCGACCGGACCTATGAAGATGACGGCGCGCTGACGCCGCGCGCCGAGCCGGGCTCCATGCTTCACGACAGCGCGGCCTGCCGCGCCCATGTCGCCGCGATGCTCGAAGCGAAAGGGCTCGTCACGCGCCGCGGCAAGGTCCTGCCCACGCCCATCCACAGCGTCTGCGTGCATGGCGACGGGCCGGGCGCTGTCGCGACAGCGGTCGCTCTACGCGATTTCCTGCAAAAAAATTTCGCGCTAGCGTCGCTTCCGGCCCTGTTTTCCTGAGCC
>JAKANG010000084.1 GCA_021812505.1 Pseudomonadota bacterium | reverse complement strand
TCTGATGGCTTATGCTCTGGCGGAGAAAGACCTTGCTCATGCCGCGCCGCTTGCCGCGCCGCGCGCGGGCGAAAAGGCGCTGCTGCGCTTCATCACCTGCGGCTCGGTGGACGACGGCAAATCGACGCTGATCGGGCGCATGCTCTACGACTCGCGGATGATCGCCGAGGACCAGCTCGCCGCGCTCGACCGCGACTCGAAAAAATTCGGCACACAGAACGGCGCGCTCGATTTCGCCTTGCTGGTGGACGGTCTCGCAGCGGAGCGCGAGCAGGGCATCACCATTGACGTCGCCTATCGTTATTTCCGCACAGACAAGCGCTCGTTCATCGTCGCCGACACGCCCGGCCATGAGCAATATACGCGCAACATGGCGACCGGCGCCTCCACCGCCGATCTCGCGATCATCCTGATCGACGCGCGCAAGGGGATATTGCCGCAGACGCGGCGCCATTCCTTCATCGTCTCGATGCTCGGCGTGCGCGACGTGGCGCTCGCGATCAACAAGATGGACCTCGTCGATTACAGCGAGGCGCGCTTCAACGAAATCGTCGCCGCCTATCGCGACATGGCGCGCGACCTGAACTTCCGCACCATCGCGCCGCTGCCGATCTCGGCGCTCAACGGCGACAACATCGCCTCGCTGTCCGAGCGCACGGCCTGGTTCCAGGGCGAACCGCTCCTGCCGCTGCTCGAAAATATCGAAACCGCCGGTGACCGCAGCTCTGAGGCGTCGTTCCGCTTCCCGGTGCAATGGGTCAATCGCCCCGATCTCAATTTTCGCGGCTTTTCAGGCTGGGTGGCGAGCGGCGCTGTCCACGTCGGC
Organism: Pseudomonadota bacterium; assembly: GCA_021812505.1. The sequence continues at coordinate 5,879 of JAKANG010000084.1, read as the reverse complement.
GACGAAATCGCCTCAATGCCCTCAGGCAAGACCAGTCGCGTGCAGCGGATCGTCACCGCCGACGGCGACCTCGATCTGGCCGTCGCCGGACAGTCAGTGACGTTGACGTTGGCGGACGAGATCGATGCCTCGCGCGGCGACGTCCTGGTCGCGGCGACGCAGAGGCCGGCGGTCGCAACCGAGATTCAGGCGCGTCTGCTGTGGACGGCCGAAACCGACATGCATCCGGGCGCGTCCTATATCGTCAAGCTCGGCGCGCGCGTCGCCAATGCGACCATCGCCCAGGTCCATCACCTGGTCGACATCCACACGTTCGAGCCGGCGCGGGCGCGGCCGCTCGGCCTGAACGAAATCGGCCTTGCCACGATCCGCTTCGACCGGCCGATGATCCTCGGCGATTATCGCGACAACCGCGATCTCGGCGGCTTCATCCTGATCGACAGGATCACCAATGAAACCGTGGCCTTCGGCCTGATCGACACAAGCGCTGCGGCGTCGTCCGACGAAGCGGCCGCACCGCCGGCGACCGAGACGGCGAACTGGACCGCGCTGAAACGCAATCTGCGGACAAAACTCGCGCCCGCCGCCTTCAGCGGATCATGCGTCGGATTGGGCGCCGTCTTGCTCGGCGCGAGCCCGGCGACCGGGCTGCTGCTCGGCCTCGCTGACGCCGCCCTGCGTCCGGTGGCGCGCAACCTGCTGCGGGATTATCGCCGCTTCAGGGCGCGGCGGGCGCGGATCGGCGCGGAAGAATCGCTCAGCGATGGCGGCGGGATCTAACGATCACCAGCCATAGCCCCAGGGCCTGCCGCCATACCAACCGCCACCCCAGCCTCCGCTCCAGCCATAGGTCACGACGGGGCCTCCGTAAGCATATGAGCCCGGTCCGGCGTAATAGGGTCCCGTCCCGCCATAATAGCCGGTCACGACCTGTTCGGAGATCGTATAGCCGCGGTTGAGCATGCAGTCCGAATAGATGGAATTATATTGGTGTTGCAGGTCGAATTGCCCGCCAGCCGCCGCCGACCTTTGCGTCGCCGCATAAGCCCGCGCCTGGCACGCGCCGTCGTCGCGCGCGAATTTGCCATTGGAAACGCGGGATCCGGCGATCGCGGTCACAGTCGGCCCGGTCGGCGGGATGCTGGCGCAGGCGCCCACGGATAAACAAAGCGCTACCGGCGCGAACCTGGTCCATCTTGCGGTCATGGCGGAAATCCTCGGCGACTCGTCCTCACTTCGGCGCGCCAATCTCGCATGGCCCCAAAGAACCGTCAAACCTCGGCCTCGGGGCCAAGATCGAAATCCCGGCAGGAATGCCCGAAAGCCGCCAAGGCGTCTTCGAGGTAATCCGCCACCAGCGGTTCGCCGAGCAGATATTGCGCCGTCGGCGTCTGGCCGCGCTCGCGCGCCTGGACCACCGCGTCCTCGACGTCTCCGGCCTCGAAATCGCCGCGCCCGACCCACATCAGGGCGACGAGCGCCGCAGCCTCGTCCACGTCGAGATCGTCGATATATTGCTCGAGTTCGGCGCGGATCGGCCCATAGGCGGCATCGGTGAGGATGACGCGCTCGCCATCGTCCGAGGCGTTGGAGGCGTCCGGCCTGGCGCCCTCCTCCTCGCTGAACAATTCGCGGGCCTTGGCGGCGATGAAGCAAACCTTGCGCGGGTTGATGTCCGGCATGCCGGGCGATGTGTCGTCAATCGTACGCATTATGGAACGGGCTTGCGCCCCCTCGCTGTGTCAACAGTATCAATATAGGCGTCTTCGCAAGAAAACGCCTTGCGAAGCGTCAACGATGGGGTTCGATCGTCAGGCTTTCGAACCAACGGTCTCCCGGCGGGATCGGATAGCGATGTTCGCCGGTGAAAAAGGCGTGCGCAAGGTCGTCCGGCGGAATGGCGATCTCGTCGAGGTCGATCGACTCGGCCTTGCCGGCAAAACCGCCGGCGGCCGGCGTCAGGCTGTAGACGATCCCATGGGACATTTTCGCGCCATAATCCCCCGGCCTCTTGTAAAAGAACAGCAAGGCGTGTTCGAGCCAGGACGGATCGGATGCGGATGCGGTTTGCGGACTGGGATAGGGATAGGGCACGTGGCACAGGATTTCCTGGCCCTCGACGCATTTGAATTCGCGCATGGAAAGAAAATATTGGGTGAATTTCCTGTCGTCGAAATTGATCCGGAACTGCGACTTGTCGCCGTTGGGCGTGAAGGCCACGGTTCCTATGACCATTGACTTGCCGTCGGCGCTGTGGAGCACGATATCCTTGAGCCCGTCGAGCGCCGCTTCCGCGGCGCGAACTCCCCCGGCTTCCGCCAGAAGCGGCGCGATACAGGCCGCGAAAACCAGGGCGCGCCCGAGCATGGTTCCTCCCGTGAATTCCTTTTTCAGAAATCTGCGGCCGAATGCGTCTTTTCGCAAGCGGCTTTCGGCCCTCGGCCTTCTCTTCCTGTGCGTCCTGCCGCAAACGGTCTGGGCCGGGACCGTCGTGCCTTACGTTACCGAAGCGGCGCCGGGAACGATCGTGATCAACGCCAACCAACGGAAATTGTTCTTCGTCCTCGGCGGAGGCAAAGCGGTTTCCTATCCGATCGGCGCGCCACGCCACGGCGACGAATGGTCCGGAAGGGCGACGGTCAACGGCAAGTTCGTCCGGCCGGACTGGATTCCCCCACCCGAAGTCAAGATCGAAGAGCCTTTCCTGCCCGACCGGGTGAAGGGCGGCGCGCCGAACAATCCGATGGGCGCCCGCGCGATCACGCTCGACCGAACCGACATCGCCATTCACGGATCGACCCGGAGAATGCGCTCGACCATCGGCGGCGCCGCATCGCATGGCTGCATCCGGATGTTCAATGAGGACGTCATCGACCTCTACAACCGGGTTCACGTCGGAACGCCGGTCGTGATGCTGCCTTGAAGCTTCGGCTTGTCGTCTCCTGCAATCCGGGGCATGTTCGGCGCCGATCGCCCCCGCTCCCGCTGAATTGAAGAAGGGCTCCATGAAAAAGCATCTTGCCGCCGCCGCGATGGCGGGTCTTCTGGCTTTTCCTCTTGTCCGTCCGGCGGAGGCCGAATCGCCCGAACCTTCGGCGCAGGAGCAGGCCCAGCAATATGAGGCGGATCGCGCCACGATCGTCGACGCGCGGATCGCGGCGATCAAGGCCGGGCTGCATCTGACCGCAGCGCAAGAGAAGGACTGGGACAATCTCGAGAAGGTCGCGCGCGAGGTCATCGCCGCCCGCGCCGCCCGCCAGCAGGAATCCATGAAGGAAGCCGCCGCTTTCCGCGACAAAGACGACGTCGTCTCCGGAATGAAGCTCGCCGCGAAGGACCTCATTGCGCGCGGCGAGGAACTGCAGCGCGTGGCCGACGCCGCCGCGCCGCTGTTCGCTGGCATGGACCCCGCCCAGAGGCACAGTTTCGCCGTGCTCCTCCATTCCTTCGCGCCCTCTGCCCAGAGGTGAGCCGCGCGGCCCGAAGCCTGAAAAGAGGTTGAGATGCGTAAGAGCTTTCTGGCGGTCGGCGCGGCGGGTCTTTGCGCCGCCGCGGTCCTCGGCTCGGTCCTGGGGCCCGCCATCGCCCAGTCAACCCTGACGGTGCATCCGCGCCGGGGCGTCCCGCTGCCGTCCTATGTCACGTCGAGCGACGACTGGCTCAATCCGGGCGATGTCCCGTCCGCCAGACCTGTCGATCGCTCCGACAATTACGCGCGACTTGTTCAGGACCCGATCGGCGACATCGTTCCCGTGGGCCCGGATCTCGGCCCGATGCCGTGGAATTGACCTTCGCATGGACGCGTAACGACGGCGGCGGCGGCGTTAACCGTCGTCGCCCTAATCTCGTCCTGACGCCGATCCGGGGCTTGCAAAGAAAGCGGGCGGCCGCCACATCCTGATAATGGCGTCGCGAATTTTCGGAGGCGTTCCAATGCTCAAGCGTTTTATGGCGGTTGTCGCCGCTCTCTTTCTGGCATTTTCGGCGCCCGGCCCTGCTTTCGCTTTGTCGCGGCTGACGGTGCATCGCGGGCATGGCGTTCCGCTGCCCTTTTTCGTGACCTCGAACCGTTACTGGCTCTACACGGGGCACATCCGGAAACCGCGACGCGTCTATGCCAATGACGATTACGTCCGCCTCGTCGCCGAGCCGGTCGGCGATATCGTCCCCGTGGGCCCGGACCTTGGCTTCCCGTGGTGAGATCGGTCTCGCCGCCCGAACCAGGGCGGCTTCCGGACGGCTCCAACAATGGGCGCCATCCGTTCCCCTGCGCGGGCGGGGCATGTCTTTGCGCGCGAGGGCCGCAGCGCCTCGCGCGGAACGTCAATTGCCGGCAAGGCCGGCGCGTGAGCGCCTCAAGTCCAGGTTGAACCCTGTGGCGCTTCCCATGGCTATTTCAAGTTCTTGCTTTTTTGTTTCGACAATTGCGGGCTCGACGCTCCCGATTGCTTCCCCTTGCTTGTCCGTTTCGTGGGCGCGCGGCGCATCCCAGGCGGAAGCGGCTGCGGGTTGAGCGCCCAGGCCGCAGGGGCGAATCCAAAACCGTAAACGCCGGCGGCTAAACCCAACAGACCGCGACGGGTGAGACCATCCTGCTCCGACATGCCATCCCCTCCTCTTTTGTCGTGCTGCGCCATCCGGAAACAGCCAGAGCGGACATGGCCGTTCCGTTGGCGATAGCGTGAGATTGATCCGGGATGGCGGATTTTGCAATCGGGGCGGCGTTGCCGACGCGGCGTCGCGGGAAATGCGAGCACGAGCGGCGCGATGGGCGCGCCCCGGCGTCAAGGAAATCCGCCGAACATGCGCCTGCGTCGCGACGCAGGCTCCAGCGCCGCAAAAAGTTTCATTCTTTGGCGGCGAGGCGGCGCGTGAAGCCAGCGTTTCCGCATCCGCCATTTCGCGCAGAAGGCGCCCTGCTTGCGCGTGCGCCCCTTCCCTGCTAGCGTTGAAAATTCGAGCCATGGGGTGCTGCCCTCGTCCGGAGTGGCGGCTGAGAACATACCCATTGACCTGATCTGGATAATGCCAGCGCAGGGAAGGCGGGCGGCGTGGCCGCGCTTCTTTCTGCGTCCTAATCTTGCGAGCATGGGAGAGCGCGATGAACGTCCATTCCAAAAACGTCCGCAGGCCTGAAAGCGTCACCACCGGCCCATTGCCGGGATCGCGGAAGCTCTATCTTTCGCCCGGCTGCGCGCCAGACATGCGCGTGCCCGTGCGCGAAATCCCGCTCGATCCGTCGTCGGGCGAAGCGCCCTTGCGGGTCTATGACCCCTCTGGCCCTTATACCGAGACCGACTTTCGACCCGATCTCGCCGCCGGCCTGCCGCAGGTCCGCGAGAAATGGGTCGCCCGCCGGGAAGGGTTGGAGAGCTATGCCGGCCGCGCGATCAAGGCCGAGGATAATGGCTACGCCTCGGGCGACGCCCTCGTCGCGCCCTGCCCGGCGCAGCGGACCTTGCGTCACGGACGGGACGGCGGCCTGGTCACCCAGTTCGAATTCGCCCGCGCCGGGATCATCACGGAAGAGATGATCTACGTCGCCCATCGCGAGAACCTCGGCCGCGAGGCGGCGTTCGCGAAGGCCGCGGAGCGCATTGCGGATGGCGAGAGCTTCGGCGCGGAAATCCCGGAATTCGTGACGCCGGAATTCGTGCGCCAGGAGATCGCGCGCGGCCGGGCGATCATCCCGGCCAACATCAATCACACCGAGCTCGAGCCGATGATCATCGGCCGCAATTTCCTGGTGAAGGTCAACTCCAATATCGGCAATTCCGCTGTGACCTCGTCGGTCGCGGAGGAAGTCGAGAAAATGGTCTGGTCGATCCGCTGGGGCGCGGACACGGTGATGGACCTTTCCACGGGCCGCAACATCCACA
>JAKANG010000083.1 GCA_021812505.1 Pseudomonadota bacterium | reverse complement strand
CTCCTCCGGATTCCTTTATCCTGCAGCCGAAGTCGCTCTCTGCTCCCGTCGCCGCGGGCATGTGGTCAACGCGTCAGCGTTGTCGATCATGCCCGCGGTTTTTTCCGCGGCGATGCCCGCCGGCGTTGGCCTTGGTTTGGAAGCCCTTGCGCTTTGGCGAACGTCACGGCCGCGCGCAAAGAAAGCGTCCTCCATCCAACGGCCCAGACCGTCCATCGGATCTTGATCGCTGCCGTCGCGAGCGCCCTGAACCGCGCTTACGCGAACGCAACCATGCGTGGGCCCGCCCACCTCGGACAGGCGCGCCAAAGGGCAGATGACCTGGCTGCACAGTTACAAGCGGGGACCGCCGCTGAATCCTCGGCGAAAATTTCACGACCCTGCAAATGCTCGTCCATCATCGTCCGGGACGCAAAAAGCTCAATGGTGTCTGACACGTCGAAAGTCGAAGGATCGAACGAATCGACCGCTAGCTTGAACGGATTTTCAGCGCCCAGAATTTTTGCCCTCCAGCGCAAGCACTCAGGCGCAACCGGCCGTTGCTCGTAAAGTTGGCCGTCGGCCTGCGGGCGGTTCGCGCCCGAAGCAGGCGCGGATATAGATTGAGACGCTACAAGCGTTCGTTTTCTTGCGATAACCGCCAGTGCAGCGCTTCGCCGAAAAAGGAATAGGCGGCGCGGGTGCGGGCGAGAATATAGCCATCGATTCCATAGAGATAAACGCGGTTGATGAAGAAGATTCGCAGGAAATAGAGCCAGGGATTCACGACGATCCTGAGCCGCGATGGCGTCTTGCCGCGCAAGACTCTCTGTTCCGCCTTCAGCCGCGCATAGTTCATTTCCTTCATGATCTGCGCGTCGATACGCAGCGCGCGGTCGTGGCGCAAAAAACCCTGCCCGGCCTCCAGAATCCGGCCGTCCGCCACCAACCCCTCATGGACCAGGGCGCTTTCGTCGAAACGCACCTTGTCGCGCCGCGCCAGCCTTGTGATGCGTTCGGGCCGCGCGCCTTTCGGGGCGACCTGCTCCTGGCCATAGAAAGCCAGCGGCCGGCGCAATTTCCACCCGACCACGTCCTGCGGCGCCGCGAGCAGCGCCGGCAGCGCGCGCCGCAAATCGTCGTCCAGCCATTCGTCGGAATCGATGCTCAGCACCCAGTCGCGCGTCGCCTGCTCCCATGCGAACTGCTTCTGCCTTGCATAGCCCGGCCATCCGCGTTCGATCAGTTTTATGGGCCAACCTCGGGCGACGAAGCCGCGCAAAATGTCCGGCGTGCCGTCGGTGGAGCCTGAGTCGACGATTATTATTTCATCAAATCCATCAAGGCTTTCCACGCATTTCTTTATGTAATTTTTCTCGTTCCGGCAGATGATCGTCGCCGCCAGGGGCAACCGCGCCCCGCCAAAGCCGGGGATTTGGCCTCCCGGCGCCGGCCCCTGAGCGCCTTTGGCCATCTGGACATGAGCGGCCTCGGTCACGAAAGAAGCAAGTCCCTCCATGCGGGCGTCGACAAATCCGACCATCCCTTTCAGGACGCCGCGCCCGAAAAAATAAGCGCGAAGGAAGTGCAGCGCCGGCGAAAAGAACAGCCGGGAAAGGCGGGATCTCTCGCCGGCGGCAAGCCGTCTTTCGGCTTCGCGCCGGGCGTCCGCCGCCAGACTTTCGACCCTTGCGTCAAGACGCGGGCGCTTTTCGCTCATGGGACAACCTTGGGCAGCCAGAAACCGGCGCCACAAGAGACATTCCGTCGGGTTTTGTCAAAGCAAACCGCTGACAGGGCGCGCCGGGGAGGTTAGAAGCGACACGGGCCAGAAAAAACGATGTCGGACACCAAGGCTTTCATCATCCATCTCGAACGAGCGGCGCAGAGGCGGCCCCAGGTCGAGCGCCTGCGCGCCGCTTTGCCCTGCGCCAGCGAGGTTTTCTCGGCGACCGACGGCGTCCTCCTCGCTCAGGAGGAGGTGGATCGCGTCTATCGGCGGGGTTTGAAAAGGCCGCTCTATCCCTTTGCGCTCAATCGCGGCGAGATCGGGGTTTTCCTGAGCCACCGCGCGCTATGGCGGCGGATCGCCGCCGAGGGACTGGATTACGCCCTGATTTTCGAGGACGACGCGGCCATCGAGGCGGAACAATTCGCGAAAACCTTCGCGCTTGCCCGCGAGACCCGGGCGCTATGGACCTATGCTTTGGCGCCGTCCGAAAAAACGCCGGTGGGCGGAAAAATTCTGGCGCAAGGCGAGGGCGTCGCCCTGCTTCGCCCGGACAATCCGCCTTTGCGCGCCATAGCCCAGTTCGTCTCGGGCCAGGCCGCGCGCCGGTTGCTCGAAGTCACCGCGCAATTCGACCGGCCGGTCGACACTTTCCTGCAGATGTCGTGGGTGACAGGCGTCGAGCTTCTGGCTTTCAAACCGTCGGGCGTGCGCGACGCCTCGACCGGGCTCGGCGGCTCCACGATCCAGGCCAGGAAAAAGCCGTTGTCGCAGAAGCTGGCGCGCGAGACCCTCCGCCCGCTCTATCGCGCCCAGGTCCGTCTGTGGCGCGCTTTCGCCAGAAAGCCGGAATTCTGACCGGACAGACGGCTGCGCCGGCGCGCGCGGCCGGCTCAAAGCTGCGCGACGCGCCACCTGTCATGGGTCCACATCCATTGTTCGGGATGCTGGCGGATCGATTTTTCCAGTTCGGCCTGCGCGGCTGCGGTCGCGGCGTAGATATCGGCGTTGCGGTCGTCGCTGCGCGGCGTCTCGATCCTGGTGATGAACATTTTGAAGCGCACGCCGCGCGTCCGGTAGCCGTGGACCAGCAGCAGCGGGGCGTCGCACTGGCGCGCCACCAGCGCCGGAAAAGGCGTCGTCGTGGCCGGACGGCCGAAAAAGGGGGTCGGCAGCCCGTCCAGCGCCTCCTGATCGACCAGCAGGCCCACGGCCCCGCCGGAGCGCACATGGCGGATCAAGGCGACGGGCGTCTGCCGATCGTGCTTGGCCATCAGGCCCCCCGTGTAATATTTTCCGCGCCGCCGCATCATCTCCGCGTCGACAAAGGGATTGCTCATCGGCCGGTACACCGCCATCGGCCTCAGGCCATATTGGCTGAACACGGCGCTCGCCGCTTCCCAGTTGGCCTGGTGCGCGCCGCAAATCACCGCGCCCTTGCCGCTCCTGGCGACCTCGACGAGCAATTCGGGATTGGCGACCTCGATCCGGTCGCGCACGATCTCGTCGAGATGAAAAAACTCGCCGATGACGCGGCCGATGCTGCGCCAGACTTCACGCGCCAGTTTTTTGCGCTCGCTTTCCGTCATCTCGGGATAGGCGTCCGCCAGATTGCGCATCAGCCGGCTCTGGCGCTTGCTGGAGAGCGGGCCAACCCGGGCCATGAGCGCGCCCGCGACATTCGAGGCCATTTCGACCGGCATGGCGGAAAAGGCGGCGCCAATCAGGCGAAAGCCGAGATATTCGAGCCAATAGCGCAACCTCGGGCTCTTGGGCGCGCCCATTTCGTCCAAACCCAGCAAAAAAACCTCCGGCCCCAGGGCCCGCCGAATTCAACTTCGTCCTGTCGGATCGCCGCAGCCCGGACGTCCGCGCCTTGAGCGATTTCGCCAGGCGGTCCTTGCGACGGCGCAACGCTCCGGGGCAAGGGCTTGATCTTCAGCGCCGTCCACGGCGCCCTCCGGCCCGGAACAGCCTGTTGGCGACCTGACCTTCGGCTGGCCGTCTAGCCAAGCGCCGCCGCGCCGTCAAGGCGCGGGTTTCGCGGGGCATTTCCGCCACAGTTTGTCATTATCGCCGCGTCCTGTCCGTCGGGCTCTTACCGAAGGCCGCGCGAACCGTTAATGAGTGGTTCACAGATCGATTCTCAAAACACGCGCTAAGGCCCGGGGGGGCCGCCGGGCCGGGCGAGAGCGATTCAGGAGCGCATATGTCGGTTGCCAAACGGCGCGAAGGAAAGCGAAGGACCGCACAGACCGGCGCTGCGCGCGAAGGGCGGCTTCGATGACCTTCCTGGCGGTCCGCTCCCGTCTTCGCACGTTTTTGCCCGCTGTCGGCCTGCCCGCGCTACTCGCGGCATGCAGCGTCGGGCCGGATTATTTGAAGCCGGTCGCGCCGGTTCCGGCGAAGTTCAAGGAATCCAGGGACTGGCGGCCCGCGCGTCCGCGCGACGGCGCCGAAAAGGGCGCCTGGTGGTCGATTTACCGTGACGCCGAATTGAACCGGCTGCTGCCGCTGGTCGAGGTCAACAACCAGAATGTCGCCGCCGCCGTGGCGGCGCACGATCAGGCGGAGGCCCTGATCCGCGAGGCCCAGGCCAGTCTCTTCCCCGCGGTCTCGGGGCTATATCCGGTCACCCGCTCAGGCGCGGGAGCGGGCGCCCTGTCCAGCGGCGGGTCCGGGACCACATCGGCCGGAACCAACCTCGGCCGCGCCTTCGCCCAGACCGCGTTCTATCCTCAGGGCTCCGTCGGCTGGACGCTCGACGTTTGGGGCAAGGTCCGGCGCCAGATCGAGAGCAATGTGGCGCTGGCGCAGGCGGATTCGGCCCTGCTCGCCAATGTGACGCTCTCGGCGCAGGCCCAGCTCGCCATCGCTTATTTCAACCTGCGCTATCAGGATTCGCTCAAAAGCCTTCTCCTGCGCACAGTGAAAGCCTATCAGGAAACCGAGCGGATCACCAAGAACCAATATGACAACGGCACGGTCTCCAAGGCGGACCTGATCACCGCCGAAACCCAGGTGCTGAACACCCAGGCCGAGGCGATTGCCACCGACGCGCTCCGCCAGCAATATGAGCATGCGATCGCCGTGCTGACCGGGCGGCCGCCGGCGGAAGTGTCCGTTCCGCGCGGCGCCCTGCCCCACAACCCGCCGGCGACGCCCCCCGGCCTCCCTTCGACCCTGCTGGAGCGCCGTCCCGACATCGCCGCCGCGGAGAGAACCGTCGCCGAGCAGAACGCTTTGATCGGGGTCGCCGTCGCGGCTTACTATCCGACGCTGACCCTGTCGGCCGCCGGCGGATTCGAAGGGCCGAACGCCTTCCCCTTCCTCGCCGCCTATCAGATCTGGTCGCTCGGCGCCGCCGCCGCCGACCCGCTGTTCGACGCCGGACTGCGGGCGGCGCAGGTTGACCTCGCCAAGGCGAGCTGGCGCCAATCCGTCGCCAATTACCGCCAGACTGTCCTGACCGCCTTTCAACAGGTCGAGGATCAGCTCGTGGCCTTGCGCGTATACGCCAAGCAGCTCAGAGTGCAGGAAAAAGCGCGCGACGAAGCGGCCGAGGCGGTCAAAGTCTATCTCAACCAATATCGGGCGGGCACTGTCGCCTTCACCACCGTCGTCGTCGCCGAGGCGACCCTGCTCGCGGACGAGGTGGCGGTGCTGGCGACCCAGCAGGCGCTTTTTTTCGCCAGTGTGACCCTGGTCGAGGCGCTCGGCGGCGGCTACGACGCCCAAAGCCTGGCGGCCGAGCAGGCGCCGCCGCTGATCGAGGCGGTCGAACGCTCTTCGCCAATCCCGCCGCTGTGATTTTTTGCGCTCCGGGCCCATATAGGGCGCGGGCGCCCGCCTGCCGGGCCAAAACAGCTGCGCGGCGCAACGAGCGCACGTTTAAGGTTTGAAAACCGCGATGACCGAAGGCGAGATCACCATTTCCCGACGCGACGCCGGCGAACTGCCCGGTTCGCCGGAGAGTCCCACCCGGGAAAAGGGCGGTGGCCAGCCCCGCGGCGGGCGGCCGAAAACATTCTGGATCGCCCTCATCCTGCTCGCGCTCGGCGCCGGCTGGGGCTGGGTTCATTTACACCGGCCGGCGAATGAGGCGACGAGCGGCGGCGCCAGTCGGAACGGCAAGCCCTCCGACATTGCCGGCAAGGCGCCGGTGGCAGTCGGCGCCGTCGCCATGCGCGATCTCAATGTGACCATCGATGCGCTCGGCACCGTGACGCCGCTCACCACCGTGACCGTGGTCAGCCAGATTTCCGGCTATCTCACCCAGGTCGCCTTCACCGAGGGCGAGCATGTCAAGAAGGGCCAGTTCCTGGCCCAGATCGATCCCCGCCCCTATGAGGCGCTGAAAGCGCAGTACGAGGGCCAGCTCGCTCATGACCAGGGACTGCTCGATCAGGCCCGGATCGACGAAGCCCGTTACAACAGGCTTCTGAAGCAGAATTCAATCGCCGCCCAGACCGCCGAGGATCAGAAATACATCGTCGCGCAATATCAGGGCTCGGTGCAGGCCGATCAGGCGCAGATCGACGCCCAGAAGCTCAATCTGTTTTACGCCCATATGGTCTCGCCGCTCGACGGACGGATCGGACTGCGTCTGGTGGACCCCGGCAATTACGTCCAGGCCGGGGCGGCGACGGGCATAGCCGTCATCACCCAGATGCAGCCGATGTCGGTGATCTTTACCGTGCCTGAAGATTACCTGGAAGAAATCCTGCCGAAAATCCGCGCCGGCGACAAACTGGTCGCAACGGCTTACGACCGCGCAAATGTCAAGAAACTGGCCACGGGCACGGTGTTCGCGCTCGACAGCCAGATCGACACGACGACCGGCATGATCAAACTGCGCGCCATTTTCGACAACGCCGACGAGGCCCTGTTCCCCAACCAGTTCGTCAATGTCCGGCTGACCGCCTATACGATCAAGGACGCCCTCGCCGCGCCCCTCGCCGGGATCCAGCACGGCGCGCCCGGCGATTACGCTTACGTAATCAAGGATGGCAAG
>JAKANG010000082.1 GCA_021812505.1 Pseudomonadota bacterium | reverse complement strand
TCCGGTCCCGGCGGCCCGGCAAAGGCGCGCCAAAATTCAACGTTGAAAAACTACGACGAAACCATGCTCGCATACAATTTGCTAAAGGTCTAAGCGCGAGCGCGAGAAAGACGCGATTGCTCAAAATTGATTGTGTTCGAGCAACTTACGCCCAAAGGCGCGGCAATCTGTCCATAAATTGCGCGTTGCGAAAAGACCGTCCCATGGGATAGTTTGCGACGGACCGGGAGCGGAAAAAATGGCCAAGGCGGTACTCACCATCAGCAGCAAGAATTACTCGTCCTGGTCGTTGCGCGGTTGGCTGTTGTGCAAGATGTCCGGCCTCGATTTCGAGGAACGGCGCCTGCCGATCGACGATCCGGGCGCCCGCGCCGAACTGCTCCTGCTCTCGCCCTCTTTCCTGACGCCCGCGCTCAATCACAACGGCCAGCATGTCTGGGACACGCTGGCGATTGGCGAATATCTCGCGGAATCCTTCCCCAAGGCGCAGATCCTGCCCAAGGATCTCGCGGCGCGCACCCACAATCGTTCGGTTTCCGGCGAGATGCACTCCGGCTTCAGCAATCTGCGCTCGGCTTTGCCGATGAACATGAAGGCGCATTTCCCGAATTTCCGGGTCTGGTCGGGCGCAAGGCCGGACATCGACCGGGTCTGCGCGATCTGGCGCGACTGCCTGAGCCGCTATGGCGGCCCCTTCCTGTTCGGCGAAAAACCCACGATGGCCGACGCCATGTTCGCGCCGGTCTGCTCGCGCTTCTCGACCTATAATCTGTCGCTCGATTCTGAATGCGCCGCCTTCCGCGACCATATCCTGGGGTGGGAGCCCATGCTTGAATGGGCCGAGGAAGCCAAGATCGAGCCGGACGAGATGGAAGAACTCGACGTCGAGTTCTGATCAATCGGGCCGCGACGCCCAGCGGACCAGCAGGTTTTTCTCATCCGCCGCAAGCGCCGCGGCCGCGGCCGGCGGCGGCATGGCGCGCGAATAGACCGCCGCCCGCAATATGGCGTCCCGATGGAGCGCGACTTCGCTCGCCTTGGTGAAATCCAGCCCGCCGGCGGCATGCGCCAGGCCGCCCATCTGCGGCTGCGCCGCATGGCAGACCACGCAATGGGCGTCGATCACCTGCCGGACCTCGGTGATTCCCGGCCTCAAGGCAAGGGCGATGGCCGCGCCGGCGTTGCGCGCCTGGCCGCCGGCTGGCGGGGCCTGCGGAGCGGAAAGCGCCAAAGCGACCAGAAGGCAGGCCGCCGCCGCCAGCCCGAGTTTCGGATCGACGCCAAGGCCGCGCGAAAATTTCAGCCAGATTCGCCGGATCAGGAAGAAGCCAGCGATCAGCAGAACCGCTGCGACGCCATTGTCCGGCCCCGCGAACAGAAGCGGCGCATGGCCGGACAGCATGAAGAACACCGTCGGCAGCGCGAGATATTGATTGTGGAGCGCGCGGGCGCCGGCCATTTTGGCGGCGGTTTCGTCGGCGGGCAGGCCGGCGCGCAGGCCCGCCAGCCGCCGCCTCTGCGCGGGCGAGACGACATGGGCGATGTTGGCGGTCATGATGGTGGCGAGATGGGCGCCGATCAACGGATAGGCGCCCCGCCCGGCGAAGACATGGGTCAACAGAAGCGCCAGCAGCGCGGAAAATCCGAACAGGGCCCAGAGCAGGGCGTCGCCGCTCAATCCGCTCTTCCGGCACAGCGCATCATAGGCGAGCCAGCTCAGGGCGAGCGGAACGAGCGCCATGGCGATCGCCGCCCAGGGCGCGGCGTTCCAAAGGAGCGGGTCGATCAGATAAAGCCGGGGCGCCGCGCAGAAGACCAGGATGAACAGGGCGAAGCCGCTTGCCCAAGTCGCATAGGCCTCCCATTTGAAATTCAGCGCCTTTTCCGCGCCGTCGGCGTCGTGGGCGCGGAACAGGCGCGAGCCGGCGCCCGCATTGAGGAACAAGGTCTGCGGCGCCGGATCCTGCGTACGCGGCTTCATCGCCAGATCGAGCTTCAGCAGCGTGAAGGCCGAGCCAACCCAGACGATGGCGGCGACCACATGCGCCCAGCGCAACAGCAACGCAATGTCGTCGAGCGCGACGGCGAGAGAGTCCATGTCACTCTGTTCCTTCGGATTTCCGGCCCCGACGATACCATTCATAAAGGCCGAGAACGATGACAAAGGTGAAGAGCGCGCCGAAAGTCACGTCGGAAAGGTAATGGCCGCCGAAAGCCATGCGCAGGCCGGCCGTCGTGAAGGTGAAGAGCAGGGCCGCCGCGACCGCCAAAGGCCGGGCCTGCGGCGGCGCCAGCAAGGCGGGGGCGAGGGTCCAGGCGGCGGTGGCCGCTTCGCCCGAGACGAAGGAGCAATTATGGCCGCACTGGCCGGCAAAGCTGTCATAGGGCTGGAAGGCCCAGGGCCCGCCGAAATCGACGGTCTGCTCGGGACGCGGGCGGTGCGAAACCTCCTTGAGCACGCCATTGACCAGGAGGCCGGGGCCGAGCGCCAGGGACGCGAGAAGAAAGACGATCGCCCGCCCGTCGGGACCGCGCTCGACCCGGCCGAAAAAGCGGGCGATCGCCGTCAGCACGAAGGCCCCCAAAAGGAAATAGGGCGCGTCATAGAAGAAGCGACGGAAATGCTCGCCCGTCGGGCCGCGTCCGACAAACGCGCCGGAACGGTAAAACAGCGACGCCACGCCGAGATCGATCTGCGGCCACAGCGCGAAAATCGCGAAGAGATAGATCGCGCCGATGAGAAGAACGATCAGGGCCTTGCGCGTCACGGCGATCCTTGCGGTTGGGAAACATTCCTGCTTTAGACGACATTCCCGCCGTTGCTCAAGCGCGGCGGCGCGAACCGAGCCCCGAAGGGAGGCCTGCACATGCCGGAAATTGACTTCTGGTACGAATTCGCCAGCACCTATTCCTATCTGGCGGCGATGCGCGCCGAGCCCATGGCGCGGGCCGCCGGGGTCGGTCTGCGCTGGCGGCCCTTCCTGCTCGGCCCGATCTTCGCGGCGCAGGGCTGGAACAACTCACCCTTCAATATCTATCCCGCCAAGGGCCGCTATATGTGGCGCGACATGGAGCGGCTCTGCGCCGAGCGCGGCCTCGCCTTCCGGCGCCCCGACCCCTTCCCGCAGAACACGCTGCTCGCCCCCCGGCTCGCCTGGGCGGTTCCCGACGACAGGCGCGCCGATTTCAGCCGGAGCGTCTATCTCGCCGAATTCGCCGAGGGCCGCGATATTTCCGACGCGCGACTCCTCGCCAGCCTGCTTTCCGAACTGGGCCTGCCCGCCGACGCTTTGCTGGCCCGCGCCAAATCGGACGAGGTCAAGACGCGGCTGCGCGCGGAAACCGAGGCCGCGCAGGCGGCGGGCGTTTTCGGCGCGCCGGCTTTTGTGACCGCCGACGGCGAATTGTTCTGGGGCGACGACCGCCTCGAACAGGCGCTCGGATGGGCGCGGGGCAAGGACTGACCATGGCTTTGCTGCCCGAACTGACCTCCGAGGAGATCGAGCGCTACGCCCGCCACATCGTGTTGCGCGATGTCGGCGGCGCCGGCCAGCGCAAGCTGAAGGCGAGCAAGGTCTGCGTGATCGGCGCGGGCGGCCTCGGCGCGCCGCTCCTGCTCTATCTCGCGGCGGCGGGCGTGGGCGAGATCCATGTCGTCGATGACGACGTCGTGTCCGAATCCAATCTCCAACGCCAGGTCCTGTTCGGCGTGTCGGACCTTGGCCAGCCCAAGGTCGAGGCGGCGGCGGAAGCCTTGCGCCGGCTCAATCCCCATGTCCGGGTCGTCGGGATGAAAACCCGGCTCGTCGCGGACAATGTTCGGGCGCTGATCGAGAGCTGTGATGTCATCGCCGACGGGTCGGACAATTTCGACACCCGCTATATCGTCTCCGACGCCTGTTTTTATGCGAAAAAGCCTCTGGTGACGGCGGCGGTTGGACAGTTCGACGGCTCGCTGACGACCTTGCGGCCCTTCGAGACCGGGCCTGATGGATCGCCCAATCCGACCTATCGCTGTCTCTTCCCGCACAAGCCGCCGCCGGGAAGCCTCCCGACCTGCGCCGAGGCGGGCGTGCTGGGCGCGCTGACCGGCATGGTCGGTTCGCTGATGGCGCTGGAGGTCATCCGCGAGATCGTCGGCTTCGGCCAGTCCATGGTCGGACGGCTGGCTTTGTTCGACCTCGCGGCCATGCGGTTCGAAACGCTGTCCTATGGCTGGGACGAGGACAATCCGCTCAACGGGCGCAAGGCCGGAGGTTTGTAGGCCCGCGCGCAGCGCGGGCCTACGCTCAGATCGCCGCGACGACCGCGATCTCGACCTTATATTCCGGCGCGACCAGTTTGGCCTCGACCGTGGCGCGCGCGGGCGTCTCACCCTCGACCACCCAAGTGTCCCAGACGGAATTCATCTCGGCGAAGGTCGAGATATCGGCGAGATAGATCGTCGCCATCATGATCTTGGTCTTGTCCGTGCCGGCTTCGGCGAGAAGCGCGTCGATCGAGGCGAGCACTTCCGCGGTCTGCTCGCGGACCGCTTTGCCGGCGTTCTTTTCGGCCACCTGGCCGGCGAGATAGACGGCGTTGCCGCGAATCACCGCCTGGCTCATGCGCTTGCCGGGCTTCAGTCTTGTCAATGTGGGCATGTTCGGTCCTTTCGCCGGATGGATTCGCGCTCTCTTTACAGCGTCGCGCTAAGGCCCGCCATCCTCGGCTTTGGCCGAGCCGTGGCCGGAAATGCGGTCGCTCAGCGCGAGCAGCAGGGCGGACAGGACGAAGGTCAGATGGATTCCGACATTCCAGGCGAGGTTGCGGTCGGTCTGGTTGCTCAGATCCATGAAGACCCGCAGCGTCTGGATCGCCGAAATGGCGACAATCGACGACATCAGTTTGAGCTTCAACCCGCCGAAATCGATCTTGGTCAGCCAGGCCGGCCGGCTGGTGTCGCCGTCGTCGGCGACCTGCGAGACGAAATTCTCGAAGCCGGAGAAAATCACCAGCACGACGAGCGAAGAGGTCAGGGTCAGGTCGATCAGGCCGAGCGTGTCGAGCACGACCGAGGATTCGCTCGATGAAATCGCGTCGTGGACGAGATGGAGGACATGCTGCCCCGCCTTGAGCATCAGGATAAACATGCACAGCGCGAGGGCGACATAGAAGGGCGCGAGCAGCCAGCGGCTGGCGAAAAGCACTTTCTGAATGAACAGTTCGGTTCTTTTCCCCAGTCCCATGCGCCGCCTCTCTCGCCCGAAGCTCAAAAGTCCAGACCGACAGGGCAGGACACGCCGCTGCCGCCCAGACCGCAATAGCCTGCCGGATTCTTGGCAAGATATTGCTGGTGGTAGGATTCGGCAAAGTAAAATTCCCCCGCCGGCGCGATTTCGGTGGTGATCGCGCCGAAGCCGTGGGCGCCGAGCGCCTGCTGGTAGAGCGCCTTCGATCGTTCCGCCGCCTGAAGCTGCGCCTCGCTCGTCGCGTAGATCGCCGAGCGATATTGCGTGCCGACGTCATTGCCCTGCCGCATGCCCTGGGTCGGGTCATGCGATTCCCAGAACAAGGCGAGCAGGCGCGCCAAGTCGATCCGTTGCGGATCGAAGACGACGAGCGCGACTTCCGCATGGCCTGTCAGGCCCGAACAGACTTCCTCATAGGTCGGATTGGGCGTTGAGCCGCCGGCATAGCCGACGGCCGTGACATGAACGCCCTCGCCCGCCTGCCAGAATTTGCGCTCCGCGCCCCAGAAACAGCCCATGCCGAACAGGATTCGCTCATAAGCCTCGGGATAGGGCGGAGCGAGGGGACGGCCATTGACGAAATGGGCCGTCGCGGTCGCGATCGGCTGCGAACGGCCGGGCAAAGCTTCGTCCCGGGTAGGGATTTCCAGTTTCCTGCGTGAGAACAACATCACTGCCTCCGAGCTTCCAAGCCTTTATGCTTCTAAGCCAAATCTGGGAGCCCATCGCCAAATTGACGAGGATTTTTGCAAAATTTCACGTATAGATACGCGAAATGAAAAGACGGGGATGGAATGGACTGGGACAAGCTGCGGGTTTTCCACGCCGTCGCCGCGGCTGGCTCCTTCACACGCGCCGGCGAGGCTCTGCATCTGAGCCAGTCGGCGGTCAGCCGGCAGGTCGCCGCTCTTGAATACGAGCTGAAAACACCTTTGTTTCATCGCCATGCGCGCGGATTGCTCCTCACCGAGCAGGGCGAAATCCTGTTCCGCACGGTTCAGGAAGTCATGAGCAAGCTCGAGAGCGCGCGCGTGCGCCTCTCCGACGCCCGCGACAAGCCGCACGGCCTGCTCAGGGTCACCGCCAACACCGGCTTCGGCGCCGTCTGGCTGACGCCGCGCCTCGCCGAATTTCGCGAGCTTTATCCGGACATCGAACTCGACGTCATCCTGACCGATGACGAACTCGACCTCGCGATGCGCGAGGCTGATATCGCGCTCCGGCTCTGGGAGCCAAAGCAGAGCGACCTCATCCGCCGTCGCCTCTTCACCCTGCATTATTCGGCCTATGCCTCGCGCGCCTATCTCCAGCGCCACGGAACCCCGCGCAGCATCGAAGAACTCGATCATCATCGCATCGTCGCCTTCGGCGTGACCGGCTCGGCCTATCTCGGCAATCTCAACCTGCTGCTGGCCCATGGCCGCGACCCCAGGAACCCGCGGCGGCCGGTGTTCTCGATCAACAATCTCTTCGCCATGAAGCGCGCGCTCGACACTGGCGCGGGGCTCGGCGTGCTGCCTGA
>JAKANG010000081.1 GCA_021812505.1 Pseudomonadota bacterium | reverse complement strand
GGCGACGACCGGCGGGATCGCGACTTCGCGCAGACCTTGCGCATAACGCGAGGCGATCGCATTACGCTCGGAAATCTCGCCGGGAAAAATCGCGAGCTTCTCCAGCAGGACCGCCGCCTGGATCGTATCGAGACGCCCGGTGACGCCAATGCGGACATTGTCATATTTGTCGACGCCCTGGCCATGGACGCGCAGCGAACGCAGGACTTCGGCAAGCTCGTCGTCGTCGGTGAAGACGGCGCCGCCGTCGCCATAGGCGCCGAGAGGCTTGGCGGGGAAAAAGCTGGTGGTGGTCGCAAGGCCGAAGGTCCCGAGCTTGCGCCCGCGATAGCTGGCGCCGAAGGCTTGGGCGGCGTCGCACAGAAGCCACAGTCCTTCGCGGGCGCAGATCGCTTCGATCGCGTCGTAATCGGCCGGCTGACCGAACAGATCGACGGAAATCACCCCGGCCGGATTGAGTTTTTGCGCGCGCGCCTCGGCGACAGCCGCCGCCAGCGACTCCGGATCCATATTGAACGTGTCGGGCAGCACGTCGACGAAAAAGGGCGTCCCGCCGAGCAGGGCCACGGCCTCTGCCGTGGCGGCGAAGGTGAAGCTGGGGCAGAGAACGGCGACGCCTGGGCCGACGCCCCTGGCGAGCAGCACCAGGGTCAGCGCGTCGGTGCCGCTGGCGCAGGACACGACATGTTTCGCCCCGCAAAAGGCGGCAAGCTGCTTTTCCAGCTCGAAGACCTCGGGTCCCATGATATAGGCGCCGTGACGAATGACGCGTCGAACCGCCGCCTCGATCTGGTCCCCAATGCGCACGCGCTGGGCGGCAAGGTCGATGAAAGGCATCATGGGCGCGGACATTCAAAAAACTCCTGGATCCAGAACCCGCAAGCAGTCGGCATGGCCGGAGCGAGCGGAAACATTCCTTTGCTTGAGCGGCGGGAATCATGGCCCTTTCGCCAGCGATGGGGGCCTATACGCCGCGAATCTCCCGGCGTCACCATAAAAAAGGCGGGACTGGCGCCGCGCCCTCCCGCCATGCTAAGGCGAGCCCGCCCGATGGAGCCGAAGCCCGGCGCTCCGTCGCATTCTGTTCACCCGCGCTCCAACAATCCGGGCTGTATTGCGAAAGGCGTCGCAAGAGCGTCACATGACGAAAAAAACAATCAATGTCTCGGTCATCGGCCTTGGCCCCTGGGGACAGACCCTTGCCCACAAGCTGAGCGCCCTGCCCGGTTTCACGCTGAAATCGACCTTTGACCATCATGACGCGCGCAAGGTCGCCCATGCCGAAACCGCGCCGTCGCTCGAGGCCATTCTGGATGACGCGTCGATCAAGGCCTGCGTCATCACCACGCCGAACCACACCCATGCCGATCTGGCCCGCACGGCGCTTGAAGCCGGCAAGAACGTGCTGATCGCCAAGCCTTTGGCGATGACCGCGGCCGCCTGCGACGAAATCTCGGCGCTCGCCCGCGCCAAGGGACTGGTGGCGATGACCGGCCACACCACCTTGTTCAATCCCGGCGTCCTGCTGATGAAGCGCCTGATCGCCGAATCGGGGCGGCCAGTCCTGCATTTCGACGCCCGGCGGCGCGGCGTCGGCCGCATCCAAAAGAACAGCGTGCTGCTCGACCTCGCGGTCCATGACCTCGCCAACGCCATTTTCGTGACCGGCCGCCATCCCTTGTCCGCCCAGCATGTCCAGCGCCCCTATGGCGGCTGTCCAGCCGCCCAGGCCCAAATGTTCATGCGTTTCGAAGGCGGCATGACCGGCCATGTCGAGAGCAGCTGGGTCGCCTCGGAGCGGCGGCGCCTGGCGGTGGTCACTTTGGACGGGCGAATTGTCAAGCTCGACGAGTTGACCGCCAAGGTCAGCGTCTATGACACGACGCCCACGCCAAGTCTGGCCGAGAACAATTTCACCGCCGTCAAGATCGCGGAATACAAGGTCGACGCCCACGACGCGCTGGCCGACGAGCTGTCCGCCTTTGCGAAGTTGATCCGCGAGCGCCGTTTCCCCGAGGAGAACGCCAGAATCGCGCGCTCCGTGGTCCGTGCGATCGAGATCAGCGAGGATATCGGCGTCTATTTTTGACGCCGTGCACAATTTGCATCGCAGCAAAGCTTGCCAAAGCCGTGATTTGCGGAGACCCTGAGACTGGCGGCCGCGTCGGGTGATTCGCGCGCTTTCGCGCGCGCGGCCGTCGAGTCGGGCGTTGATCTCCATCCAGCGCGAAAGGCGGCCTCGATGATCGTGGGCGTGCTGAACCAGAAGGGCGGCGTCGGCAAGACGACGGTCGCGGTCAATCTCGCATCCTGTTTCAGCCGGTCCGGCCAGCAGACCCTGCTGGTGGACGCCGATCCGCAGGGCAGCGCCCTCGCGTGGTCAGGGGCGCGGCAGATCGATGCCGAATTCGTGGTGGTCGGCATGGCGAAGCCGACGCTTCATCGCGAAATCCCGGCTTTGGCGAGAAATTACGACATTGTGGTGATCGACGGCGCGCCGCGTGTGAATGAACTGGGCCGCGCCGCGATCATGGCCAGCGACCTGGTGCTGATCCCGGTCCAGCCCTCTCCCTATGACGTTTGGGCCGCCGCCGACACGGTCCAGCTCATCCGCGAGGCGCGGCAGTTCAAGGAGTCGCTGCGCGCCGCCTTCCTCATCAACCGCAAGATCGCCAACAGCGCGATCGGGCGCGATTTTCACGCCGCATTGGCGCAGTTTCCCGAAACGCCGGTTCTCGACGCCGCCCTCGTCCAGAGGGTGGTTTACGCCGAAAGCGCCGCGCGCGGTCTTTCCGTGCTGGAAGCCGCCCCGCGCGGCGAGGCCGCCCGCGAGATTCAACGTCTGGCCGAACTGATCGTCGCCGATAAGGAGAGACAGGCCGCATGAGCCGCAAGAACATTCAGATCAGCCTTCCCCCCGTCCCGTTCGAGGCGTCGGCGCACAATAAAATGGGCGCCCGGAGCGGAGCTGAAGAAGGAATCGATTCCTGGGTCGCGCAGGCGCAGGACACGCCCCGGATGTTCGCCGAGGACGCTTTTTCGCCTGCGGGCTCCGGTGAAGGCGTCACCATCAACGTCCGCCTTTCGCCTGAGCCCGACTGGGCCGAGGCGGCGAAAATCTATTGGTTTCTGCCCCAGGCGGCTTTGTGGTTCTGGACCTTCGGCATGGCCCGGAAAGCGATGCGCTTTTCCCCGATCGGGCGACGCTGATCAGGCTTCCCGCGCCGCGAGCGCGACGATCTTGGCGCCGCCTTCCCATGCGAACAGGCAGCGCCCGCCGAATTTCGTTCGGGCGCGGCCAGAGCCGAGATCGATTTCGATGTCGTGAAAATCGAGAAAACGCCGGTCGGCGGGAAAAAGCGCCTTAAAAGCCGCCTCTTTGACGACGAACAGGACACGGCGCCGGAGGAGGGCCAGATCATAGCGCGCACACTCGGCTGGCGTCGCGACCAGTTCGAGCAGCTCCGACGCCAGCGGCGCGTCAGGCTCCAGATCGGCGCCGAGCGCGGAGATTTTTTCCGACCGCGCGACCGCCGCCAGCGCATGGGTCTCATCATGGGCGAGAGAGCCCGCGAAGCCGGGCGGCCAAAGCGGAACGCCGTCGCCATCCCGGCCGATCGCGCAGGGCCGCGCGCCGAATTCCGCCAGCAAATTCCGCGCCAGCGCGCGCGCGGCTCCGCTCGCCCGCCGCCGCTCGAGCCGCAGGGCCGCGAGCGCCTCCGCCTCTTCCGGCCAAAGGCGGACTTCGTCGCCGGGCGCGATCGCCCGCGCGCCGATCCTGATGCCATGGCGTTCCGCGAAAGTCTGGAGCGCGCCGCCGGGAGCGGGGAAAATCATCGCGCAAGTCTATCGCGAGAGCGCGGGGCGGGAAAGGCGATGCGCGCGACCGAACAAAATGCTATGGCCCCGCGCGTGAAGAAATTTATCGCTCTTGTCGCCGGCCTTGTCGCGGTCGCCGGCGCCGCCCGCCCGGCGGCCTCCTTCGAGGGGCTGGCCTTTGGGCGCAATGGCTTGTGGGGCGTCGTCCACGGCGTCTGTTCCCCGATGAGCCGGCTCACCGGCTTGCCCGCGCCCTGTCTCGCCGTCGATCATGCGCGGGGCTTCGCCACTTTGCGGGCGCCCGACGAGGCGACCCATATCATCGTCACCCCGCTCGTCCGGGTCTCCGGGATCGAGAGCCCGGCGCTGCTGCGCAAGGACGCGCCCAATTATTGGGCCGACGCCTGGAGCGAGCGCCATTGGGTCGAGGAGGGCGCGGGCCGGCCGCTCGCCTGGAGCGATATCGGCATGGCGATCAATTCCCGCGCCGGGCGCAGCCAGGACCAGCTCCATATCCATGTCGATTGCGTCAAGCCGGAGATCAAAACGGATCTCGCCCGCGCCGCGAGAGGCCGGAAAGGCTGGTTCGAAATCAATTTGCGCCCGACTGCGGGCCGCTACCACGGCCGCGCCTTGAGCGCGGGTGAGCTTGACCGCAACATTTTCCGCATGGTCGCCCTGGAAATTCCCCGCGCCCGCGACAATATGGCGGGCGAAACCATCGCCGTGATCGGACTGGACGAGCCCCCGGCTGGGCGCGGCTTCCTGCTGCTCGCCGCCGGCGGCGGCGGCCACGCCGAGGAACTGCTTGACCATCAATGCCGGATCGGGAGAAACGTCCCGTCCGAATGAACCTGAACGAGGATTGCCTATGCCGATCTACAGTTACGAATGCAAAAAATGCGGCGCGCATTTCCAGACCTTGGTGCGCTCCGGCGACGAACCGGTCTGCCCCACCTGCGGTGCGGCCGAGCTTGAGCAGCAATTGTCGCTGATCGCTTCGCCGGCGCGCGGCGGCGACAATGACGCGGCGCCGTCCTGCGGCGCCGACGGCGGAGCCTGCGCAACCTGTCCGGCGGCCTCGATGTTCAACTGACCAGAAGGGAGGCGGCGATGTCGGCGGGCGAGCGTTTTACCGGCGTCACTCGCGCCGCCGCGCTCCTTGGCGGCGCCTGCGCCTATTTTGTCTTGCCGATCTGGGGATGGGGCGGCGTCGCGCCCTTCCTGGCCCATCCCGCCTTCTGGGCCCTGACCATCGTCTATTTCGGCCTGGCCGCCATCGCTCTCTTCGTCGGCGGCAATCTCTCGCCGGGCGTCAAGGAGGACCGCGACAATCGCTGGGTCCTCGCGGCGTTCGGCCTGCTGAGCCTCGCCAACGGGTTTTTGCCGGCCTGGGGCGACCGCCGCGACATTCTCTCGCTTGGCGGCGACGGGCTGCGCCGGATCGGGATCGCGCTTTTCGCGCTCGGCGGCTGGCTGCGCCTCTGGCCGGTGGCCACGCTCGGCGACAGATTTTCGGGCCTCGTCGCGATCCAGCCCGGCCACCGGCTCGTGACCAGCGGCGTTTATCGGTTCATCCGCCATCCGTCCTATCTCGGGCTGATGGTCAGCTCCCTCGGCTGGTCCCTGGTTTTCCGTTCGGGAATCGGCGTCATCATCACCGCTTTGACCCTGCCGCCTTTGCTGGCGCGCATCGACTCGGAAGAAAAGCTGCTGCGATCGCATTTCGGCGCGGACTATGACGCCTATCGCGCCCGAACCTGGCGCATGATTCCCGGGCTGTGGTAGCGGCATGCGCAATCGCGCCGATAATCCGGGCGCACAAAGACGGGACCTTTCCATGAAAACCATTCTGATCACCGGGGCGACCGCCGGCTTCGGCGCGGCATTCGCCCGCCGCTTCGTCAAGGACGGCCATCGCGTCATCGCCACGGGGCGGCGGGTCGAGCGGTTGACCGCGCTCGGCGAAGAATTCGGCGACGCCGTTCTTGCGCTGCCGCTCGACATGACCGAGAGGAAAGAAGTGGATGGTTTCGTCGACGGCCTGCCGGAGGGCTGGCGGCGAATTGACGTGCTGATCAACAACGCCGGTCTGGCGCTCGGCCTCAACCCCGCCTGGGAATGCGACCTCGCCGACTGGGACCGGATGATCGCCACCAACATCACC
This sequence comes from Pseudomonadota bacterium, assembly GCA_021812505.1. Next base: position 773 of record JAKANG010000081.1, on the reverse strand, counting down.
GGCCTTGTCCATCTCACCCACGCCGTTTTGCCGCAAATGGTCGCGCGCGACGACGGGCTGATCATCAATCTCGGCTCGATCGCAGGCGACTATCCTTATCCCGGCGGCAATGTCTATGGCGCGACGAAAGCCTTCGTCCTGCAATTCTCGCTCAATCTGCGCGCCGATCTCGTCGGCAGGAACGTCCGGGTGACCAATATCGAGCCCGGCCTCGTCACCGGCTCGGAATTCTCGGTCGTGCGCTTCGGCGGCGATGCGGCGAGGGCGGCGGCGCTCTATGCCGACAACGAGCCGCTGACGGCGGAAGACATAGCAGAAACGGCGGCATGGCTGGTGAGCCTGCCGCCGCATGTCAATATCAACCGGATCGAGATGATGCCGACGTCTCAGGCGAGCAGCGCGCTCGCCGTCAAGAAGGGGACTCCCCCGACCTGACCCTCGCCCGCAAGGGCGAAGGAAAATTGGGTCAGATCGCGGCGTTGATCCATTTGGCCAATTCGCCCTTGGGCGCGGCGCCGACCTTCTGCGACGTCACCTTGCCGCCCTTGAACAGCATCAGGGTCGGGATCGAGCGGATGCCGAGCTTGCCGGCGACGCCGGGATTTTCATCGACGTTCAGCTTAACGATCTTGACCTTGCCGTCGTACTCCTTCGCCAGTTCCTCGAGCGACGGGCCGATCATCTTGCACGGACCGCACCATTCCGCCCAGAAATCCACGACGACCGGCACGTCGGACTTCAAAACGTCGGATTCGAAAGTGGCGTCGGAAACT
>JAKANG010000080.1 GCA_021812505.1 Pseudomonadota bacterium | reverse complement strand
GCCTGACCGGTCGCAAGATCATCGTGGACACTTATGGCGGCGCGGCGCCCCACGGCGGCGGCGCCTTCTCCGGCAAGGACCCGACCAAGGTGGACCGCTCCGCGGCTTACGCCGCGCGCTATCTCGCCAAGAATGTCGTGGCGGCGGGACTGGCCGAACGCGTGACCATCCAGCTATCTTACGCCATCGGCGTGTCCGAGCCTCTGTCAATCTATGTCGACGCCCATGGCACGGCCAAGGTGGACGAGGCGGCGCTGGAGGAGGTTCTGTTCAAGATCGTCCGCCTTTCGCCGCGCGGCATCCGCGACCATCTCCAACTCAATCGGCCGATCTATGCGCGCACCTCGGCTTACGGCCATTTCGGCCGCACGCCAGACGCCGACGGCGGCTTCTCCTGGGAAAAGACCGATCTGGCGGACAAGCTGAAGGCTCATTTCGCCTGAATTTGCCCCGGTGGCGGATCAGGAACAGGACGCCCCCCGCCGCGCGCGTCGCGACACGGGGCTTTACGGGCGGCGCAAGGGCAAGACCCTTCGGCCGCGACAGGCTGGGTTGGTCGAAAAACTGCTGCCGCACTTGGCGGTCGACCTATCCCAGCCCATCGCGGCGCCCTTCGATCTGTTCCCCCAACGCCCGGACGACCTATGGCTTGAAATCGGCTTCGGCGGGGGCGAGCGTCTTGCCGCCGACGCGATGAACCATCCGCAAACCGGCTTTTTCGGTTGCGAACCTTTCATCAACGGCGTCGCCAAGCTGCTGGTCGAAATCGAGCGTGGCGGCCTTGAAAATATCCGCATTCATTCGGGCGACGCCGGCGATCTGATCGACAGGCTTCCCGATCAATGCCTCTCCGGGGTCTATCTTCTTTATCCCGATCCCTGGCCCAAGCGGCGCCACAAGGAGCGGCGTTTCGTGTCCGACGCCATGCTGGCGCGTCTCGCGCGGGTCATGCGGCCGCGCGCCGAATTGCGTTTCGCCACCGATATCGACGATTACGCCGCCTGGACTCTGGCGCGCGTGCTGCGCTCTCCCGATTTCTTGTGGCCGGCGCGTCGCTCTGCCGATTGGATCAGCCCCTGGGCGGGATGGGTCCAGACGCGCTATGAGGCCAAAGCCTTGCGCGAAGGCCGCAGCCCCGCCTATCTGACCTTCATTCGCCGTTGAGAGACGGAAGCGCCGCACGACGCCCGTATCGATGCAACTGCGCGCCATTGGCTTTCAGCCATGCTTCGGCCTCGCCCGTTCTCGGACAAAGGCTTCTGGTCAGCGCCCAGAATTGCTCCGAATGGTCGTGGTGGCGCAAATGCGCCGTTTCATGCGCGGCGAGATAATCGAGAACGAAAGGCGGGGCGAGTATCAGTCGCCATGAGAAATTCAGCGCGCCCTTGGCGGAGCAGGAGCCCCAACGGCTCGACGTATCGCGCAAGGAGAGGCTGACCGGGCGTTTCCCCGTGCGCGCCGCGTGGCGAAACACCGCCTGTTCGATGTCGCGGCGGGCCTCCCGCCGCAGATAATCGGCGATGCGGCGTTCGAAATGGGACGATTCCCCGCTGGCGCACAGCGCGAGAGTCTCCTCTTCGCCTTCGATCCAGACCGGCCCGGTTCGCCGGATGCGATCGGGGCAATGGCGCAAGACATGGTCGACCCCGCGCAGGGGGATTTTCTCACCCGGCGCGAAGGGCGTGCGACGCGGGATTCGCGCCAAACGGACGCCGAGCCATTCGACATGGCGCTCGGCAAAATCCCGCGCCTGCCGAAAACTGGTCCGCGCCGGCATGGTCAGGACGATGTCGCCGGTCGCGCCCCGGATTCTCAGGGTGAGCCGCCGCGCCGTCGTGGAGCGTTTAACCGCGATCCTGAAGGCCCGCTCGCCGTGCCGCACGACGAGACAATCGCCTTCGCCCTGCGGCTCGCGTTGAAAGGCTTTCAAAAGTTCTGCGAAAGCGGGCGTCTTCATGGGGTGGAAAGCTCTCCCGCCTTCATCTCTGGCATTTGGGGCAGCAAAAGGTCGAGCGGCCGTTCTGGACTCGCCGCTCGATGATTCCCTTGCAGCTCGGCTCGGGGCAAGGCGCGCCTTCCCGGTCGTAAACCCGGAAATTGTGCTGGAAATAACCCAGCGAGCCATCGGCCTGCCGGTGATCGCGCAAGGACGAGCCGCCGGCCGCGATCGCTTCCTCCAGCACCGCGCGAATCGCCGCGGCGAGCCGGTTGGCCGCGCTTTCCTTTGCCGCGACCTCCGCCGCAGGCCGGTCGGGCGCGAGACCCGCGCGATGCAGGGCCTCGCAGACATAAATATTCCCCAACCCAGCGATCAGGCTCTGGTCGAGCAAGGCCGCCTTGAGCGGCGTCTTTTTCCCGACGAACAGCTGAACCAGAGTCATGGCGTTGAATTCATCGGATAAAGGCTCGACACCGAGTCTGGCGAAAAAAGGCAGCGAGTCGAGTTCCGCCGTTTTCGCCAGAGTCATGAAGCCGAAACGTCGCGGATCGTTGTAAATGACTTTCGCTCCGTCGAGATGAAAGATCACATGATCATGCGCCGGATTTTTCGAGCGCGGCATCGCAAAACCGCCGACCGGTTCGGCGCCCTCGATGCGAAAGGAGCCGCTCATTCCGAGATGGGCGATCAGGGCGGCGCCGTCGTCGAGCCCCGCGATTAGATATTTCGCTCGCCGGTTCAAGGCGTTGACGCCGCGCCCTTCAAGGTTCCGGACGAAATTCCTGGGAAAGGGCAGCCGCAGATCGGGCCGGCGCGTTTCGACGCGCGCGATCCGCGCCCCGACCAGAGTCGGAGCCAGTCCCCGCCGAACGGTCTCGACTTCCGGGAGTTCCGGCATTTCTTTCCTTCTCTTCGCAGAATCCAGGGCCGATTGCGAATCACCCCAATCGCAATCGGCCCTGGATTCTTCATTCTTCCGTTTCCGCGTTTGAGCGAAAAACCGGCGCCCACTTTTTCGCACGCCGCTCTCAGCGATAGATAGCCATTGGCCAGCGGCCGCGCTATGGTCCGCCAGCTTTTCGGGAGCAGGCAGATGCAGGACGCGCGGCGGCAGAACGCGGCTATGAACCAGGACGCCGAATCGACCACCCATTTTGGCTATTCGGAAGTGCGTCTCAACGAAAAACAAGGCCTAGTGGACGATGTGTTCCACAAGGTCGCGCATCGCTACGACGTAATGAACGACCTGATGTCCGCTGGCCTTCATCGCCTGTGGAAGGATGTTCTGGTCGCCCGGATCAAGCCGTCGCCGCGCGGGTTCAAACATCTCGACGTCGCCGGCGGCACCGGCGACGTGGCTTTTCGGGTCGCGCGCGCCGGCGGGCCACGCGCCGAAGTGACCGTTCTCGACATCAACGCCGACATGCTGGCGGTCGGCCGGGAACGGGCGAAGAAGGCGGGCCTTGAGAAGCAGTTGCGCTTCGTCGAGGCCAATGCCGAGGAACTGCCTTTGCCCGATGGCGAATTCGACGCCTATTCCATCGCCTTCGGCATCCGCAATGTGCCGCGGATCGACCGCGCCCTGTCCGAAGCTTTTCGCGTGCTCAAGCGCGGCGGACATTTCCTTTGCCTGGAATTCTCCCATGTCGAGGCCCCGTTTCTGGCCCGGCTCTATGAGAGCTATTCCTTCTCGATGATCCCGGCCATGGGGCGGCTGGTCACCGGCGACGCCGCGCCCTATCGCTATCTGGTCGAGTCGATCCGGCAGTTCCCCGGCGCGGACGATTTCGCGGCGATGATCGAGCGCGCCGGTTTTCAGCGCGTCGATTACACGAGGCTCACCGGCGGGGTGGTCGCCATTCATTCCGGCTGGAAACTATAACGGACGGCGCCCTTCGTGCTCGCGACCCTCGGCCACGTCCTTCGCCTCGGCCGCGCCGGCTTCATCCTGGCGCGGGAAGGCGTTTTTTCCGGCATTGACGCCTCGTCGCTGCCGCCGGAGGCGCGTCCGGCCTTATGGCTCGCGCGCCTCGTGGCGCGGCGCGACGGCGGCGTCGAGCGGCTCGCGCCGGCCATCGCACGGCTGGGGCCATCCTATGTCAAGCTCGGGCAGAGCCTGGCGACCCGGCCCGACGTGGTGGGCGCGGCGGTCGCCCGCGAGCTGGAACGGCTTCAGGACAGGATGGAGCCTTTTCCGCGCACGGTCGCGGTCGCGGTGATCGAAAAGGCCTTTGCGCGGCCGATCGGCGAAATTTTCTCGGAATTGAGTGAACCCGTCGCGGCGGCTTCGGTCGCCCAGGTCCATCGGGCGACGGTCGTCGAACGCGGGGTCGCGCGGCCGGTCGCAGTGAAAGTGCTGCGCCCGGGCATCGAGCGGCGGTTCCATCGCGATCTCGCCGACATGTTCTTCGCCGCGCGTCTGGCGGAAAAATTTTCCGCCGAGGCGCGCCGGCTCAATCCCGTCGGCGTGGTCGACACCCTCGCCCGCTCGGTCAAGATCGAGATGGATTTCCGTCTCGAGGCCGCCGCGGCGTCCGAATTCGCCGAAAACACCCATGGCGACGACGATTTTCTGGTCCCCAAGGTCGATTGGGACCGCTGCGCGCGCGAGGTCATGACGCTCGAATGGATCGAGGGCGCGCCCCTGTCCGATATCGAGGCCTTGCGGCGCTCCGGTGTGAATCTGCCCGATCTCGGCCGCGTCCTGATCCAGTCCTTCCTGCGCCATGCGGTGCGCGACGGCTTTTTCCATGCCGACATGCATCCCGGAAATCTGTTCCTGACGCGCGAGGGGCGGCTGGCGGCGGTCGATTTCGGCATCATGGGCCGTCTTGGCCTGAAAGAGCGGCGCTTTCTCGCCGAGATCCTCTATGGCTTCATCACCCGCGACTACCAGAGGGTGGCGGAGGTTCATTTCGAGGCCGGCTATGTGCCAGCGCATTATCGCGTCGCCGATTTCGCCCAGGCGATCCGGGCCGTCGGCGAGCCAATCCATTCGCGCCGCGCCGACGAAATCTCGATGGCCAAGCTCCTGACCCTGCTGTTCGAAATCACCGCCTTGTTCGACATGCGGACGCGGATCGAGCTGGTCATGCTGCAAAAGACCATGGTGGTGGTCGAGGGCGTCGCCCGTTCGCTCGACCCCCGGCTCGATATGTGGTCCACCGCCGAACCAGTGGTCAAAAGCTGGATCGAGGACAATCTGGGCCCGCGCGGAAAAGTCGCCGACGCGGGGCGAGGCCTTGCGGCGCTGAGCCAGCTTGCGACCCAGACGCCCGACATGCTCGCGCGGGCCGGCCGGATCGTCGAGAAAATTGAATCGATCGCTGAAAATGGCCTGACCCTTGAATCGCGCACCGTCAGGGAAATCGGCCAGGCCAACGCCGCGAGCCAATGGCTTTCGCGCTACGGACTGGTCGCGGCCTGCCTCGTCATTGTTTACCTGCTCTGGCGTTGAGGATTTTTCCGCATGGCCGCGCCGCCAAAAACCCCTTCGGTTCTTCTCATCGTCGGCGGCGGAATCGCCGCCTACAAGAGCCTCGAGCTCATTCGGCTTTTGCGCGGCGCCGAGATCGGCGTCCGCACCGTGCTGACCGAGGCGGGCGCCCAATTCGTCACGCCGCTGTCGCTTGCCGCCTTGAGCGGCGAAAAGGTTTTCGAGGACCTGTTTTCGCTGACCGACGAAACCGAGATGGGCCATATCGAGCTGAGCCGCTCCGCCGAGATCGTCGTCGTCGCGCCTGCCACCGCCGACCTGCTCGCCAAGGCCGCCCATGGCCTCGCCAACGATCTCGCCTCGACCCTTCTGCTCGCTTCCGACAAGCCGATCCTCGCGGCGCCGGCGATGAACTGGCGGATGTGGGAACATCCGGCGACGCGGCGCAATCGCGCGCAATTGGCCGCCGACGGCGTGAAATTCATCGGCCCCAACGAAGGCGCGATGGCCTGCGGCGAGTTTGGCTTCGGCCGCATGGCGGAACCCCCCGAAATTTTTGACGCGATCCGGAAATTTTTCGCCTACGGGCGCGGTTTGACGGGCGTTCTGGCCGGGAAGCGCGTGGTCATCACCGCCGGGCCGACCCATGAGCCGATCGACCCGGTCCGCTTCATCGCCAACCGTTCGTCCGGCAAACAGGGCTACGCCATTGCGCGCGCCGCCCATGCGGCGGGGGCGGAGGTGGTTCTCGTATCCGGCCCGGTCAATCTTCCCTCGCCGGAGGGCGTGCATGTTCTCCGCGTCGAAACCGCGCGCGACATGGCGGCGGCGGTCGAAGACTCCCTGCCCTGCGACATTTTCATCGCCGCCGCCGCGGTCGCGGACTGGCGGGTGGCGCGCGATCACACGGAAAAGATCAAGAAAGGGACGAAGGGGCCGCCAGAGCTGAAACTTGCCGAAAATCCCGATATTCTCGCCGCCGTGTCGCGGCGGGACCGAAACCGCCCCCCCTTGGTGGTCGGTTTCGCCGCCGAAACCGAAAAGCTCGTCGAACACGCCCGGCAGAAACTGGCGCGCAAGGGCTGCGACCTGATCGTCGCCAATGACGTCAGCGCCGCCGCCGGAGTGATGGGCGGGGACGAGAACACTTTTGTTATCGTCACGCCGGATGGCGAGAGCGAATGGCCGAAACTGGGCAAGGACGCGGCGGCGGCCCGGCTGATCGAACTGACGGCGTCGCTGTTGCGGCGGAAAGGGCGCTAATGGAAGTCCGGATCAAACGGCTGGCGCACGCTGGAGGCCTGCCGCTCCCGTCCTATCAGAGCGGCGGGGCCGCGGGGCTCGATCTGGTCGCGGCGCTCGCGCCCGGTGCGCGCGAAATCCTGCGGCCGGGG
>JAKANG010000079.1 GCA_021812505.1 Pseudomonadota bacterium | reverse complement strand
TTCATTAAGCATTTTCTCCAAGCATTTTCTCCTGATTGCCCGCCTTGCCCTCAAGGGGCCTTCCTTCCAAAGCCACGCCATATCAACGGAGGCGTGCATGCTGAATCGTCGTCATATCTTCAAGACCGCAGCCGCCGCTCTGGCGGCTACCTTCATGGCGGCGGCGAGCGCGCCCGCCCTCGCCAGCTCGGGCACTGTCCGGCTTCGCTTTGTCAGCGCCGGCTTCATCATTGGTCTCGGCGGCGGCGAAGGCGCGCTGACCCTCGACGGTCACACCTATCCTCTGAAGATCGGCGGCGTCAGCGTCGGCACTTTCGGCGGCACGCTGGTCGGCCGTGCAATGAACATCAACAATCCCGGCGACATTGTCGGCACATTCACCGCCGTCGGCGCTGGCGTCGTGATCGCGGGCGGCGCGCAGGTGATCCGCATGCGCAACTCCAACGGCGTCGTCCTGGAGCTCAAGGGCATGCAGGCGGGCTTCGCCGCCAATATCGGCGTCAGCGGCTTCAGCCCGTCGATGTGACGGGTTCAGGCAAGTTCTTCAAGGTCGGCGGCGTTTTCCGAACGCCGCCTTTTCATTTCACCAGCCGGGAAATGTCGCGGAAATGCGGATGATCCGCGCCGCGGAGCCATTCGAACAGGATCATTTCCGTGGTCACGAGCTCGGCGCCGAAGCGCTCCATGCGCCGCAGCGCCGCTTGCTTGTTTTCTGGTCGGCGGGAGCCGACGGCGTCAGTCACGACCAGGACCAGCCGCCCGTCTTCCAGAAGGCCAAGAACAGTCTGCAGCACGCAGACATGGGCCTCGAAGCCGGCGACGATGACAGCGCGTCCTTCGACCTTTTCCTTGGGAAAATCGGGCGCGGCAAAAGCGTCGAAGTTCATTTTCGCGATCGGCGCCGTCGCGAATTCCGCCAGTTCCGGCACGGTTCGCCCGAGTTTTTCCGGATTTTGCTCGGTGAAGAGCGTCTCGGCGCCCAGAAGGCGCGCGCCTTCGGCCAGCCGGCGCGCATTGGCTATGGCCTCCGCCGCGCCTTCGATCGCCGGGGCGAGCCGGGTCTGGAAATCGATCAGGAGGAGGAGGGAAGAGTCCGGCTCAGGCGTCAAGGAACATCCTCCCTCTCGTGTCAGGCGGCTTTGAGCGAGGCCATGTCAATGACGAAGCGATAGTGAACGTCATTTTTCAGGAGCCGCTCATAGGCTTCGTTGATTTCGTCGATGCGGATCACCTCGACATCGCTGACGATATTATGTTTGCCGCAGAAATCGAGCATTTCCTGCGTTTCGGCCATGCCGCCGATCAGTGAGCCTGCGAGCGTCTTGCGCCCGCCGATCAGGTTGCGGCCCCGGGGCGGCGGCTCCAGCGCGGTCAGGGCGCCGACCAGGGCCATTGTCCCGTCGAGCTTGAGCAAGGCGAGATAGGGATTGACGTCGTGCCCGACGGGGATCGTGTTGAGCAGGAAATGGAAGGTTCCCTGCGCCGCTTTCATCGCCTCGGGGTCGCGCGAAACCAGGACCTCGTCGGCGCCGAGGCGCATCGCGTCCTTCCCCTTCTCGGGGGAGGTGGTGATCATCACGACATGGGCGCCCATGGCCTTGGCGAATTTGACGCCCATATGGCCGAGGCCGCCGAGGCCGATGATTCCGACCTTCTGGCCCGGCCCCACCTTCCAGTGGCGCAGCGGCGAATAGGTCGTAATGCCCGCGCAGAGCAGGGGCGCGACGCCTTTCACGTCGAGATTTTCCGGCGCTTTGACGACGAAGCGCTGTTCGACCACGATCTGCTCGGAATAGCCGCCGAACGTCAGGTTCTGGGACCCGCGCTCGCGGCTGTTATAGGTCAGGGTGCAGCCTTCGACGCAATATTGCTCGAGATCGCCCTCGCAGGGCTCGCAGCGCCGGCAGGAGTCGACCATGCAGCCGACGGCCGCGAGATCGCCGGGCTTGAATTTGGTCACATGCGAGCCGACCTTGACGACCCGTCCGACAATCTCATGGCCGGGGACCATGGGGTAGAGCGAATTGCTCCAGTCATTGCGCGCCTGGTGCAGGTCGGAATGGCAGACGCCGCAATAGAGAATGTCGATCTGCACGTCGTGCGGGCCGGGGTCGCGACGCTCGAAACTGAAGGGCGCGAGCCGGTCTGTCGCGGAATGGGTGGCGTAGGCTTTGACCTTGAACATGGGCGCTATCCTGAAGAAGGGGGCGTGTCAGGAAATTAGCAATCGGTCCGACGGGAACAAGAGTCCCGAGGCGGCCATTCGCCCAGCGTGGCCTTGCGCAAATGCACGCGGGACCGACAGGCCGAAAGCTCGCCGGCCATGAATCCGCGGCGCCTTTTCGCGGAAAAAGAACGTAAATGCCGCTCAGAATCCCGGCGGCACGGGGCGGGGCTGCGGCCAGACCGGCTGGCAGGGCGAGGACGGGCGCGGCGGCCAGGCGAGGGCCGAATAGGGCGTTTGGTCGAGCGACAGCATCGGGTGATAGGCTGGATCGGCGACCAGCGCCGCGCCCCAGATGGCGCGCAGGTTGCCTAATTCACGCAGGGCGCGAAAGGATTGGTCGGGGCGGCGGTCGTGGCCGCGCGAGGCGGATTCGCGATGCAGCAGCCGGGCGTGCGGCGTCAGGACGACCCGCAGCCCGCGCGCCCGCAATTTCAGGCAGAAATCGACATCGTTGAAATTGACCGGAAAGGCCTGGCCGTCGAAGCCGCCGAGGCTCATGAACAGCCGCCTGTCGGTCAGCAAGCAGGCGGCGGTCACGGCGCTGCAGCCATGGGCGGCGCGCAGCAGGTCCGCATAGCCGGGGTCGCTGTCGAGGCGGTCGTTGAAGGCGTGCAGGGCGGCGAATTTGGGGCCGACGACGACGCCCCCATGCTGGACGACGCGACTGGGCCAGAGCAAAGCCGCGCCCACCGCGCCCACGTCGGGCTCGGCCATGCGGCTCAGCATTTCATCGAGCCAGCCTGGCTGCAGGGCCTCGACGTCATTGTTGAGCAGGAGCAGGAAATCGCCGGTCGCGGCCTCGGCGCCGCGATTGACGATATGGGCGAAATTGAACGGGCCGCCATAGGGGATGACCCGCGCCCCTTGCGCGGTCATCGCCGCGAAAAGGGCCATCGTTTCCGGCTCGACCGAGTCATTGTCGATGACGATGAGCTCGTGGCGCGCGAGATCGACCGTCTGCGCCAGCGAGTCGAAGCAAGGTTTCAACAGGTCGGCGCGGTCGCGCGTCGGAATGAGGATCGAGACGCGGCCGCGCGGCGGCCGGCGGGCGATGAGCGTCGAGGGCAGGAGCGCGCCCCGCCCGGGGCCGATCTTCGCCTGCACGCCGCGGGCGACGAGATGGGCCTCTCCGGCGCGGGCGAGAAGCCGCGACAAGGCGGCGAGATCGAGCTTCGGCAGGCGGGCGAGAAAGCCCGGCTGGTGGACAGGCTCGGCGGCGGTGGGCTCGCCGGCGCGGGGGCCGACGACGCGGCGGCGGTCCTGGCAAAAGGAAAACAGTCGGAACAGGTCGGCCGCGCCGGCCCACGCCGCCGCTCGGACATGGTCGGCGCGCGCGGCGAAGAAGAGCGCGCCGCAGCCCTGCTCGAGCATCAGTTCATAGTCGAAGGCGGGCAGGGCGACCGGCCATTCGTCGCCCTCCGCGCCTTGAAGGGTGAAATCGGCATAGGCCAGCGGCGCCTCGGGAAAGGCGTCGAGCGCATGGGCCAGCACAGCGAGGGCGTGCGGTTGCAGGACGGTTCCGGAAGGCGCGAAAACGAGGATCGGGCAATCCCTGGCGTCGCTGTCGAGGAATTCGCGCAGCAAAGCGGGATCGAAATCGACCTGAGCCTCGCCGCCTTCGAGCGCCGCCGCCATCCAGTCGCAGCCTTCCTGAGCGTCGAGGCTGGCGACGCTGGCCTCGATTCCGGCTTCGCCGACGAAGGCGACGGCTATGCGGGGCGTCTCGCCGCCGGGGGGCGCCGGCGGAAAGGCGCGGCGCCATGTTTCGAATTCGGCGAGGGGAAGCGACTGCGGCACGATCCGGTCGTAGAAGGCGCCGCGCGGCTTTTCCGACTCGATCTCGCCGTGTCCTTCGAGGAAGCGCGCGAGGCCGTCAGGGAAAGCGACGAAGCCGCAGGGGCTGCCGGGAAGCTCGACGCCCTCCTCGGTGAGAATGGTCGCAACATGGGCGAGGCCGTCAGCGAAACGGGTTGGCAAGTGCAGGTCGAAGCGGCGGAAGGCGCGAACGTCGTCGCCTTCGCCGATGTGAGTCCATCGCGACGCGGGCTCCTCAGCGACGATGACGCCGTCAATCAGCGCGCGAATGGTCTGGGCGCGCGTCGGGTCGCCGGCGACCCAACCGGTGAGACGCAGGCCGCCGTCCCAGCTGACCTCGCCGGGCGAGAGCTCGCTCCGCTGCTGAGACTGGGCGGCGACCGACAGCGGCGCGCCGACGATTTCCCCGCTATTGGCGAGGCGTATCTCGATCCGGCGAGCCGTTTGCGAGGCCAGCGGCGGGATGGTGAAGACGAAGCCATGGCAGCCGTCGCCCTCGCCTGCGCGCGCAAGGTCATGATCGTAGAGATCGGCGCGCGCTACGGCGGCGGGATAGCCGTCGAGCAGAAGCTCGACAACGTAGCGGCGGTCCGGATTTGCGGGATCGAAGACATGGCCTGCGACCTGGCTCGCATTGATCCGGCGCGCCGTCGCGCGAAGCGCGGGCGCCGCGTTCTCGTCGATCGCCGGCCCTTTCAGCATGAGGGCGCCTCCGCGGGGCGGGCGGGAGAGGCGGCCGTGAGCCATTGCGCGACCAGCGAGGCCGCCTTGGCGTCGCAAAGCCTCGGATCGAGCGCCAGATCGCCGGCGCCGGGCGCGGTCTTGCCGAAGGAATAGTCGAAATAAGCCATGGGCAGCGCGAAGGCTCGGGCAAGCCGGTCGGTAGGGCCAAAGAAACGGGTGCGATAGGGCGACATCAGGGCGGATATTTCATATTGGCGCAACAGGCGCTCATATTCGTCGCTCTTGACGGCGCCGGCAACGAAGACATTGCGGGATTTCATTACCGCAAGATCATTGACGCAGGCGCCGAGGACGACGATCTTCGCTTCCGAGTTGAGGCGTCGCAACGCACGGCCGAGCGCGACCGTGAAGCGGTCCGCAAGCGGGTCGGGGGCGGGCATGACCAGGGCGAGCGCCCTGCCGGCGACGGGTTCGAGCGGCGTCGCTTCGATCGCCGCCTCAGCCAAGGGCAACACCGCGGCCTCGCCGAAAATATGTCGGGCGATGGCGGCGCCCATGCGGTCGAGCGGCCGGATCGCGTCGGCGCGGGCGAGAATGGCCCGCTTGCGGCGCAGACGCCGCAGCCTCGCCTCGCCCTCGGCATGGGTCGCCGCAGCGCTCCCGGCGCAGGACGAGCAGGGGCGGGCGCCTTCCGGCGCCTCGCATGGTCCGTCCCAGGGCGCGCGCAAGGGCAGCGCCCATTGCAGATCGCCGGCGGCGATTTCGACCCGCGCGCCCAGGCGGAACAATCCGGCTAGCAGTTTCGGCGAGAGATTCAAGGGATCGAACAATTCGAACCGCAGGACCGTCATCGCGTCGAGAAAGCCGAGCAGGCTCGTTTCGCCTCCCTCGCCATCGAGCGCGAAGTCGAGCGATTGCGGCCAGGCGCCGTCGGCGCCGCGCAATTCGGCGCGCCCGCCGGCGCAGGAACAGACCAGAGGGGCGGGACCGTCCTCGCGCGCCAGGAGCGCAGCGCGCTCCTGCGCCATAAGGCGAGAGGCCCCGTCGGCGCAGACGAGCGCCACCCTGTCGCCGCTTCGTGGATCGAGGGCCTCGATCGCGCCGCGCGCCCGCTGCAATGGGTCGGCCTCGACGAAGGACGCAGATTCCCGATGGTAATGCGGGAAGCGCCGTTCGAGGATCGCGAGATTGCGCATGACCAGCCGCCGCTTGTCGGCCCGAAAGGAACGGGTCCCGGCGTGACCGACATAGACGCCGGTCGCGCAGACGTTGCGGAAGCCCTTTTCCTGCGCCCGGAGGCAGAATTCGACGTCCTCGTAATAACCCCTCGAGTAGATTTCCGGCAGCGGGCCGACGGCGTCGAGGCAGGCGCGGCTGATATAGAGGCAGAAGCCGATTCCGTTCGGCAAATCCACGAAATCCGGCCCGTTGGCGCGCCGCGCGAGTGCGTCGAGACGCGCGATCTCGTCCGGCGTTTCCATCGGGTTGACGGTGTTGCGCTCGGGGAAGCTGACATATTCGCCATTGTTCGAGAATGGCGTGGCCGTGCCGATCTGCGGGGCGGATCGGACGACGTCGCGGAGCCGCCCCAGGCTGCCCGGCGGGGGCAGGGCGTCGGCGTTGAGCAGGATGACGTCGCCGGAAGGACAGAGTGCGAGCGCCCGGTTCACCGAAGCGGCGAAGCCGAGATTTTGGGAATTTTTCAGCAGAATGATGCGGTTCTCCGCCGCCAGGCCGTCGAGCCAGTCGCGTAATTCGCGATTGGGCGTCGCGTCGTCGATGGCGATGATCCGCGCGCCGGGGGGCGCGCCCCGCGCGAAAAGCGCCCAGAAACAGGCGCGGGTCGCCTCATAATCCTCATAGACGGGGACGATGATCGAAAGGTCGGCGGCTTTTAGCGCCGGATCCGAAAATGCGCGCTGGATCCTTGTCCGCCGCGGCTGAGCTTCAGGACGGCCCCCACGCAGCAGGATGGCGCCCGAGCATTCGTCGTCCAAGGCGACATGGATCGAGGCCGCGCCGCGCCCTTCCCCCGCGAGCCAATGGTCCCGATCGGGCG
>JAKANG010000078.1 GCA_021812505.1 Pseudomonadota bacterium | reverse complement strand
TCCATATCAGCGAGCGTGCGCAGCAGCTTGTCCTTCAGGCTGGCGTTCTCCGCGATCAGCGCCTGGACCGCGGCGGCGTCGCGCTCGGCGTCGCCGGATGCCGGGCCGCCAGCGGCCGTCTCGGACGCCGTATCCTTTTCCGGTTCGGCCTCGTTCTGCGGGGTCTGTTCGTCGATCATTCTCGGTTCCGGATTTGTCATTCTGGCCTGCATATCGGCCCGCCGGCGCTAAAAATCAAGCCAATCCGCGCGCGCCCCGCCGCCGCAGCGGCGCGATCCTGTCAGAACGGGCGCACGATCACCAGGATCACGGCAAGAATTGTCGCCAAAGCCGGCGCTTCATTGGCGACGCGCAGCGTCTTTTCGGCATAGGGCCGTTCGCCGCGGCTCATTTTCCGGGCGACGCCAACAGCCCAGTAATGATAACCCGTCAGCAGCGCGACGATGGTCAGCTTGGCGTGGAGCCAGCCATTCCCCGCAAAGCCGATGTTGAAGGCGAGCGCCAGCCCGAGCAGCCAGACGGCGACGACCGAGGGCGTGAGGATGATCCGGCGCAGGCGCGCGCAGCGCGCGCTCCACAGCGCCTCTTCCGCCGATCCGGGCGGCGTCGCGTGCTGATAGACGAGATAGCGCGGCAAAGCGAACAGGCCGGCGATCCAGAAAAAGGTCGCGATGACATGCGCCGCTTTCACCCAGAGATAAGCCCCGCCCAACCAGCCGATCATGTCCGCCCCCGTCCTTCGCCGGCGGGAAGATAGGCGCCGGCAAGGCTCAAGTCCAGTCAGGCCGTCTTGACCGGTCGCGCCGCGCCGCTGAACACTTCCAGCAGATTGCGACGCACGGCCGCCTGCCGCGCCGGATTGACGACCTTGGCCCCTGTCAGATCGCTGACATAAAATGTGTCCACGGCCTTTTCGCCGAAGGTCACGATATGGGCCGAGGCGATGTTCAGGTTGAGCCTCGACAGGACAAAGGTCAGCTCATAGAGCAGTCCTGGCCGGTCGAGGCCCGAAACTTCGACGACGCTGTACATATGGGACAGGCTGTTGTCGATGACGACGTCGGGCGGCACGCTGAACGTCTCTTCGCGCGACGGAGCCCTGGCGGCCCGCGCGGCGACCGCGTCGCTGAGGCGGATTTCGCCGCGCAGAGCCTGTTCGATGGAACGCGCGATGCGCTGGCCGCGCCGCATTTCGTCGCCGTCCTGGTCGAAGGCGCGCGACACGCAGATCGTGTCAAGCGCGAGGCCGTCGGTGGTCGTGAAGATCTGGGCGTCGACGATATTCGCGCCCGAGGCGGCGCAGGCGCCGGCGATGATCGACAGCAGGCGCGGATGGTCGGGCGCAACGACCGTCAGTTCGGTCACGCCGCGGAAGGAATCCGTCGAGACCTCCGTCGCGAGCGAGTTCATCTGGACCGCGCTCGCGTGGAGCAGTTGCGCGTGCTCGATGCGGTGCGGCAGATCGACCTTGAGCCAGTAGGCCGGGTAATGTCGCGCCGCGTAATCGCCGAATTCGTGGTCGGACCAGGCCGGAAGCTTTTCGCGCAGTTCGGCCTGGGATTTCTGGACCCGGCGCTTGCGATCGACCGAGGAATGGCCGCCCGCGAGCACCAGCTCGGTCTCCCAATAGAGCGTGCGCAGCAACTCGCCCTTCCAGCCGTTCCACACCCCCGGACCAACGGCGCGGATGTCGCTGACGGTAAGGACCAGCAACATTTTCAGCCGCTCGATCGTCTGCACGACCTTCGCGAAGCTCTCGATTGTCCGGCTGTCGCCGAGGTCGCGGCTCTGGGCGATATTGGACATGATCAGGTGATATTCGACCAGCCAGGCGGCGGCTTCGGTTTCCGCGTCGGTGAGGCCGAGGCGCGGGCCGAGCTTGCGGGCGATGTCCGCGCCGACGATCGAATGATCCTCCTTCCGGCCCTTGGCGATGTCGTGCAGCAGGACGGCGACATAAAGCGCGCGCCGATGGCTGATGGTCGGCAGGATCGAACTCACGAGCGGTAGTTCGCCGGTCGTCTGGCCGAGATCGGCCGCCGCGAGCTGGCCGACGGCGCGGATCAGATGCTCGTCCACCGTATAATGATGATACATGTTGAACTGCATCATCGCGACGATGCGGCCGAAATCCGGGATGAAACGGCCGAGCACCCCGGCTTCGTTCATGAGGCGCAGAGCGCGCTCCGAGGATTTCGCCGAGGTCAGGACCTCGAGGAAGAGATGGTTGGCCTCGGGGTCCACCCGCACCGCGCTGTCGATGCGCGGCAGGGATTGGGTCACCAGGCGCAAGGCGTCGGGATGGATCGGCAGTTCGTTACGCGCCGCTACATGGAAGAGCCGGATGAGATTGACCGGATCGCGGTCGAAGACATCGCTCGACGCGACGGTGACCCGGTCGGTTTCGATCGCGAATGGGCCAAGGTCGCGCGGCTTGGCGCGCCGGCGCAATTTGCTGACGAAACGGTCGAAGACGGCGCGCGGTTTGGCCTGGCGTTCTTCGAGCCCGGCGCAAACGATATTGGTCAGATCGCCGACGTTTTTGGCGACCGTGAAATAATGCCGCATGAAACGTTCGACGGCGGAGAGGCCGCCGCGTGGCGCATAGCCGAGCTGCGTCGCGATCTGTCGCTGCAATTCGAAGCTCAGCCGCTCTTCGGCCCGGCCGGTCAGGAAATGCATGAAGCAGCGGACCTTCCAGAGGAAGGTCTCGCAGCGGCGAAACATCCGCAGCTCACGCGCGCTGAACAGGCCAACCCCGACGAGGGCTTCGGCGTCGTGCACGCGATAGGCGTATTTTGCGATCCAAAACAAGGTGTTGAGGTCGCGCAAGCCACCCTTGCCTTCCTTGATGTTGGGCTCGACGAGATAACGCGACGCCCCCGCGCGCTGGACGCGCGCGTCGCGCTCGGCCAGTTTGGCGGCGACGAATTCCGGCGCGGTGTTGCGGACGATCTCCTGATCGAAGCGCGCCAGCAACGTGTCGAGAAGCGAGCGCTCGCCAAGCACGAAGCGGCATTCCAGCAAGGTCGTGCGAATGGTCGTGTCGGCCTTGGCCTGCCGGAGCGATTCCTCGATCGTCCGCGTCGCGTGGCCAACCTTCTGCTTGAGGTCCCAGAGCAGATAAAGAATGGCCTCGACCACGGCTTCCTCGCCGGCCTGGCCGCGGCTGGGCAAGAGGAAGAGCAGGTCGATATCGGAGCCGGGGGCGAGAGCGCCGCGGCCATAGCCGCCGACGGCGACGACGCACAGGCGGCGCGGCTTTTCCGAGGGATGGATAAATTTCACCACGCAGCAGTGAATCGCCCGGATGAGCTCGTCCTCGATGAAAGCGAGATGCGCGCCGCAGGCGAGGCCCGAACCCTTGTTCTCAAGCGCCGCGCGGGCGGTCGCTGCGCCCCGCGCGAGATATTCGGCGAAAATGTCGACCACCGCCTTGCGAAAATCCGGCGTTCCGCCGCCATGCTGCTTGGCGAGCGCGGCGACACTGGCGTCGAGCGCCGCGCGGTCGATCAGGGTCTTCATCGGCAATTCGAGGCGCGGGCCGGTCCATTTCGGCGTCGAAGAATCCCGCGAGGAGAGATTGCCTTGAAGGTTCATCCGACCGCCTCCAGCTGCGCGGCCTTGCGTTCGATCGCATCCCAGATCGTCACGGCGACGTCGGGCCCGCCGGTGCGCTTGATCGCGCGGACGCCCGTCGGCGAGGTGACGTTGATTTCGGTGAGATAGCCGTCGATCACGTCGATCCCGACGAAAACCAGGCCGCGCCTTTTCAGTTCGGGGCCGATGGCCGCACAGATTTCCTGTTCGCGCGGCGACAGCGCGGTCGCCTCGGCCGCGCCGCCGCGCACCATGTTCGAACGGATGTCATTGTCCGCCGGGACGCGATTGACCGCGCCGGCGGGCTCGCCGTCGACCAGGATGATGCGCTTGTCGCCCTTCGCCACGGCGGGCAGGAATTTCTGCACGACCCATTGCTCGCGGAAGCTGGTCGCGAAAAGATCGTAGAGCGAGCCGTAATTGGCGTCCTGCTTCAGCAGGCGGAACACGGCCGCGCCGCCGTGGCCATGCAGCGGCTTCATCACCACCTCGCCATGTTCGGCGCGAAAGGCGTCGATCGCGCCCTTGTCGCGCGTGATCAGGGTCGGCGGCATCAGCTGAGGGAAATTCATCACAAACAATTTTTCCGGCGCGTTGCGCACGGAGGCCGGATCGTTGACCACCAGGGTTCGGCCGCCGACCATTTCGAGCAGATGGGTCGAGGTGATATAGGCCAGATCGAAGGGCGGGTCCTGACGCAGCAAGACGATGTCCATGTCGCGCAAACAAACTTCGCGCGCAGCCCCGAGATCGAAATGATCGCCCTTCACATCGCGCACCCGCAGGTCCTGCGCAAGGGCGACGACGTCCGAACCGCGAAGGGACAGGCGATCCGGCGTATAATAGCAGATCTCGATGTCGCGGGCCTGGGCTTCCAGCAGCAAAGCGAAGGTGGAATCGCCGGCGATATTGATCCGTTCGATGGGATCCATCTGAACGGCGATTTTCCTGAACCTGCTGCTCATCGCCACCTCGACTCCAGCCTTTGTCCGCGAACCCGCCGAAGGATTCGGCGCGGCGGATGTTAACAATATCATTAACGAAATCAAAAAATTCGGTTGTCGTGGATGACGACATTCCGGAACGTGTTGACGGCGTCAGGCAAAGCGAGATCGCCGCTGATCACGTCCGTCTGGAACATGGCGACGATATTCGCCTTTTTCGAGCCGCGCATCTCGTTTCCGACGATTTCGCAAGGACCCAGCCGGTCGCCCTGGGCCGCAAAGCCGACCGCATATTCATTGTCTATCAGGCGATTGGCCTCGACGACCACATTGTTGCGCGCGTCGAAAAAGCCCGCCAGCACGCCGAACCAAGGCGAACCGGTCACGATATTGCCGAGGATGCGCACGTCGCCCTCGCCCTCGACCCCGCAGAGCCAGTTCATGCGCGGGCCGAATTCGGCGTCGGGATGCGACGGGCGGATCTTCGACACCACATTGCCCGAAATCAACGCGCCGGCGCCATTGCCGGGTCCGACATAATTGGTGGCGGATATTCCGGCGCCGCAATCCTCGATGACATTGTTGCGGAATGTGGCGTTGCGGAAGCCGAATTCGGCGTACATCGCTTTTTCATTCAAATTCTTGCAGCGGTTGTCGGCGACGACGACGTCCCAGCCTCCGGTATTGCGCACCGCCGTATAGGCGCAGCGTTCGATGACATTGTTCTCTATCGTCACCGGACCGCATTCGGCGACCCGCACGCCATTGCCGTAAAGCCCGAGCAATCCGGAGCGGCAGTCGATGTCGCGGATCGTGTTGTTGCTGATGCGCGAGCCGTCGTGGCGCTTCGAATTCGTGCTCCAGTGATGCACGCCATTGTCGCCGCAGCGTTCGATCCGGTTGGCGTCGATGGTCACGCCGGCGCAATTATCATCGAGAATGGCCGTGCCCGTGAGGTCGCGGAAGGTCGAGAGGCGGACGCGCCCGCCACAGCGCTTCTGCATGAGGCCAGTCGTCGTATTGCGGACGACGCAATTTTCCATATCGACCTGGGCGACGTCGCTCAGCGTGAGGAGGCCGAAGGCGTTGTCGATCGGACGGCCGGCGCCGTCGAAGGTTACGCCTTCGAAGCTCAGCCTTTGCAGCGCGCCATGATTCGAGATCATCGGCCCGGCATAGCCGAGCTTCAGTGTCGAACCGGCCTTGTTCCCGACCAGATGCGTCCCCTCGGCCAGAAACAGTTGGTAAATCGTCGTTTCGCCGGCCGGCAGGACAAAAGGACGGCCCGCGAGCGCGGCCTCACTCAAGCCTTTGAGCAGATCCGCAGTGGCGGCGCCGACCGGATCGGAATTGGCGCGCGCCAGGCCTTGGTAAAAGGGGATCAGCGCGGCGGCGCGGGCGATGCTGCCCAGCAGCCGCCGGCGGGTTTGCGGAATGTAAAGCATGACCCCGATTGGCGCCTCCTCCGGCGCGCGCCGGTCGCGCCGCTTAAACATTTCCTAGCGGCCGGCCCCTATCATGGCCCGATGAAAGTGGAGAAAGCGGAAACGATGCGCGGAAAAGGCCGTCTGTGCGCGTGCGGGCGCGCGACGGGGCGGAGCGCGTCGCCATGCTGATCATCCTGACCTTCGTCCTCAACGCGGGCCTCAATTTCCTGCTGGGCCTCTGTGTCGCCGCGGTCTTGGGCCCGGCGTCCTATGGCCGCTTTTCCATCGCCCTGATGACCGCCACCGTGGCGACCACCCTCGTTTTCGACTGGCTGCGCCTTTCTGCGACCCGCTATTACACCGAACAGGCGCGCTCCGGCGCGCCGGCGCTGCGCGCAAGCCTCAACGCCGGCTATCTCGCGGGATCCTTGATCCTGGCGACCGCGGCGGGCGCGGCCCTGCTGCTTGGCCGGGATTTCGGAATGAGCCGGGCCATGGTCGTCGCGACCGTGCTTGCAGCGATCGCCAACGGATTTTTCGAATTCTTCGGCGCCCTGCTGCGGGCGCGGTTCCACAATCTGGGCTATAGCAGCCTCGTCGTTCTGAAGAACGTCCTCGCTTTCGTGGCCATGGTCGGCGCGGGCTATTATTTCCGCGATCCCACGCTCGTCATGGCGATGGCCGCCGCCAGCGCGATGATCGCGACGCTTGCCCTTTGGCGGCAAGCGACCGATCCGCACGCCCGCCTGCCCCAGGCCAGCCGCGCCCAGGTCGCCGTCTATCTGCGCTATGGCGCGCCGATCGTCGTCGCCAATATCTGCTATC
>JAKANG010000077.1 GCA_021812505.1 Pseudomonadota bacterium | reverse complement strand
CAAGGCACGGGACGCCGCGTTCCTTGACCACGGCGTCGAGCACCACCGGACCGGTCAGATTATAGACGCAAGTCGTCGAGTTCTCATTGATATTCTTCACGATTCGCGCGCAGACCTCCTGGAGGATCGGATTTCCCGGCGCGCAGGCGATGAAATAATTGGTCACCTCGCCACTCTTGCTTGTGATGAAGACCGCCTCGGCGTCCTTGTCGATAAAAGCGTCAGGCGGCTCGACGAAATTCCCGTCGATATCGAGATAGACGCCGCCGAATTTCAGAAGAACCAATACCCGCCACAGATCGGCGCGCGCCGCGCCGATCTGGAGGCGCTGATAGGCGCGCCAGATTTCGCCCGGATAGTGTTCCTTGACAAACTGGTCGCAGGCCGCATCGTCGTAAAGATGATATTCATGCGTTTCAGACAGGCGCCTGTTGAAACTGAAGCAAGCATAGACTTGATATGTAACCTTCCGCGTATAATTCGTCTGCCAGATGATTCTCGGAATTCGGCGCTCCGTCAAAGCAGGCTTCGTCGCCGGCGCATAGGCGGGGATCTCTTTCCTCGCTGAGGAGAAAATCTTCAAATGGATCGAGTAAAAGACTTTGCTCGCATTGGCGAAAATCTTGATCAGTCGATAGCGAATCTTGTCCATCAGCGACATTGAATGAAGCATAAATCGGCACACCAGGCGAATGCGGCATTTCCGATGCCGGCGGGCTGTGAGCGGGATCGAAACGCAGGAAGTAAAGGCGACGCGCCGTTCTGTCGAAGGACAATGGCGCCACGATGGCCATTGCCCTGATTTCAAACTGTTGTCACGCTGATTCTTTTGTCTCGCCTTGCGCGCCGCTTCGCAAGAAACTAAACCTCGCCGCCAACGAGGGCGCAATGACCGATTATCTTCCCAAGTCCGATTTCCTGAACACCCTTTTCGCACGTGGATTCGTTCACCAGTGCTCGGATATCGCGGGACTGGACGAAAAGGCGCTCTCCGGCGACCTCATCGCCTATATCGGCTTCGACTGCACCGCGCCCTCGCTCCATGTCGGCTCGCTCCTGCCGATCATGATGCTGCACTGGCTCCAGAAGACCGGCGGCAAGCCCATCACTTTGATGGGCGGCGGCACGACGCGCGTCGGCGACCCCTCCGGCAAGGACGAGAGCCGGAAGATGCTCACGGTCGAGACGATCGAAACGAACAAGGCTTCGCTCAGACGAGTCTTCGAGAAATTCCTGACCTTCGGGCCGGGCAAGACCGACGCCCTCTTGAGCGACAACGAGGAATGGCTGTGCAAGCTGAACTATATCGACTTCCTGCGCGACGTCGGCCGCCATTTTTCGGTCAACCGCATGATGGCGATGGATTCGGTCAAGCTGAGGCTTGAGCGCGAGCACGAGCTGTCCTTCATCGAATTCAATTATATGTGCCTGCAAGCCTATGATTTCGTGGAGCTGAACAAGCGCCACAATTGTATTTTGCAGATGGGCGGCTCCGACCAATGGGGCAATATCGTCACTGGACTCGACCTTGGCCGCCGGATGGGGACGCCGCAGCTCTACGCCCTCACCTCGCCGCTTCTGACGACAGCGTCCGGCGCGAAAATGGGCAAGACCGCAGCCGGCGCGGTCTGGCTCAACGCCGACATGCTGCCGGTCTATGATTACTGGCAATATTGGCGCAACGCCGAGGACGCCGACGTCGAGCGCTTCCTGAAGCTCTTCACGACCCTGCCGCTCGATGAGGTCGCCCGGCTCGCCGCTCTGCAAGGCGCCGAGATCAACGAGGCGAAGAAGATCCTCGCCAACGAGGCCACGGCCTTGCTGCATGGCCGCACTGCGGCCGAAGCCGCCGCGGAGACAGCCCGCAAGACCTTCGAGGAAGGCGTCCTGGCCGAAAGCCTGCCGACCGTCACGATCGCCCAAGGCGAAATCGCCTCGGGGCTCGGCGTGCTCACCGCCTTCGTCAAGGCGGGCCTGACCCCGTCTACCGGCGAGGCCCGCCGCCAGATCAAGGGCGGCGGGTTGAAGCTGAACGACGCGACGATCGCCGACGAACGCTATGTCCTGAGCGACGCCGATTTCGCCAAGGACGGCGTCGCCAAGCTCTCGGTCGGCAAGAAGAAGCACGTCCTGCTGAAGCCGGAGTGAAGGCGCCCATGGCGATGATGAGCCGCCCGCGCGGCGTCGCGATGAAATCCGCGTCGACGATCGCCATGCAATGGTTCCCGTCCGCATAGAGCAGCAGGCGCCACCGCTGGCGGTTCGGCGGCGACCCGTCAACGCCGGACCCAGGCGAAATCCCAACCCGATCGCCCAGGGCGGAGGAACGTTTCATTTCCGCAAAAAGCCCTTCAGACGCCGCAACGCCTCGACCATGCCGGCCTCCGCGCCGGCATAGGACAGACGCATTGCGCGATGGCCCAGCACGGGATCGAAATCGACCCCCGGCGTCGCGGCGATCCCGGCGCGATGCAGGAGGTCGTGACAGAAGCGGGTCGAATCGTCGGTGAAACGGCTGACATCGGCATAGAGATAGAAGGCGCCGTCGGCGGGGGCGAGTTCGTCGAGGCCCAGTCCCGGCAGGCCATTGAGCAAAATCTCGCGGTTGCGCCGATAGCCGTCCTTCACCGCTTCCAGCTCTTCAATCGACTCGAAAGCGGCCTGCGCGGCGATCTGCGACAGCGTCGGCGGCGCAATGGCGAGACTCTGCTGCAGGCGCTCCACCGTCCGGGTCAGCTCGGACGGCACGACCAGCCAGCCGATGCGCCAGCCGGTCATGCAATAATATTTGGAGAAGGAATTGACGACGACCGCGCGATCGGAAAAGGCCAGCGCCGTCTGCGCCGGCCGGTCATAGGTCAGGCCGTGGTAGATTTCATCGGAAATGAACCTGATCCCGCGCCGCGCGCAAGTTTCGGCGATTTCGCGCAGGGATTCGGCGCTCTGCATCGCGCCGGTCGGATTGGCCGGGCTCATCAGCAGAAGGCCGTCGAGCTTTTGCGCGTCGTCCGCCTTTTCCACCGCCGCCGCCGTGACCGCGAAGCCGTTGGACGAATCGACCGGCAGATCGACCGCCTTGAGGGCCAGCGCGCCGAAAATATTGCGATAGGCGGGATAGCCCGGATTCTGGATCGCGACCCGCGCGCCGGCGTCGAAAAGCGCGAGGAACGCCATGATGAAGCCGCCCGACGAGCCGGTGGTCACCGCCACGCGCTGCGGATCGACGTCCTGCCCATAGGCCTCCCGATAATGCCGGGCGATGCGCTCGCGCAGGCTGGTCAGCCCAAGGGCGTCGGTATAGCCGACCGGCTGCCCCGCGAGCGCGGCGATCGCCGCCTCGCGCACGCGGCGCGGCGGCGGCGCCGAGGGCTCGCCGACCTCCATATGGACAATTCCCGCGCCGCCCTGCTCCAGCAAGGTCGCCTCGCGCTTGACGTCCATCGCGATGAAAGGCGCGATCGCCGCGCGCCGCGCGGGATCGAGGGCTTGCGCAGTCTGGCTCATGCGAATTTCCGGAAAAATATGCGCCGCAATTCGACCCAAGGGACGAATTAGTGGTAAGCAGGCTTAAATTTTTCCGCCGGAGTTGTCCATGTTCCACCCCATCCGCACGGCCCTTTTCGCCGGGCTCTTCTGCCTGAGCGCCGTCGCCGTTCCCGCCAGGGCCAGCGAATTCACCGCGACCCAGAAATCCGAGATCGAATCCATCGTCCATTCCTATCTGCTCGACCATCCCGAGGTTTTGCGGGAAGTTTCGATCGAGCTCGAAAAGAAGCAGCAGAAGGAAGAAACGGATCTGCGCCGCCGCGCGATCGAGCAGAACAAGGCGGCCCTGTTCGACTCCAAATTCCACGGCGTGGTCGGCAATCCCAACGGCTCGGTCACCTTGGTCGAATTCTTCGATTACAATTGCGGCTATTGCAAAAAGGCGCTTGGCGATCTCGTCAATCTCATCAAGGCCGAACCCGAGCTGCGCGTCGTGCTGATCGACTTCCCGGTGCTGGGGTCGGATTCGGTCGAGGCGGCGCATGTCGCGGCGGCCGTGCGCAAGCAGATTTCCGGCGACAAATTCTTCCAGTTCCACCAGAAGCTGCTGCTGAGCCATGGCCGGGTCGGGCGCGAACAGGCGCTTGCCGTGGCCAAGGACGTCGGCCTCGACATGGACAAGCTGCAGCAGGACATGAAGGACGCTTCTGTCCAGGCGGGCATCCAGGAGACCATGAAGCTCGCCGACGCCCTGGGCCTGAACGGCACGCCGTCCTATGTCATCGGCGATGAGGCGATCGTCGGCGCCGTCGGCTTCGACGAACTCAAGGCCCGCGTCGACGCTATGGCCAAATGCGGCAAGACCGCCTGCTGAGCCAAGGCTGAAACGCTCGCGCCGCCATGCTGACCATTTCCGATCTCACCTACCGGCTCGGCCCGCGCCTGCTGTTCGATTCCGCAGGCGTGGCCTTGCCCGAGCGCGCCAAGGTCGGCTTCGTCGGCCGCAACGGCGCCGGCAAGACCACCCTGTTTCGCCTGATCTGCGGCGAGATCGCCGCCGAGGGCGGCGTGATCCAGCTGCCGCGTGGCGCCCGCATCGGCCGGGTCGAGCAGGAGGCGCCCGGCGGCGACGGCAAGCTGATCGACTTCGTCCTCGCCGCCGATGTCGAGCGTTCAGCCTTGCTGGAGGAAGCCGAACAGGCGCAGGACCCGCACCGCATCGCGGAAATCCATGTTCGGCTCGCCGATATCGAAGCCCACGCCGCCCCTGCCCGCGCCGCCGAGATCCTGTCGGGCCTCGGCTTTGACGAAGAGGCGCAGAACCGGGCGCTCAAGGAGTTTTCCGGCGGCTGGCGCATGCGCGTGGCGCTCGCCGCCGTGCTGTTCTCCAAACCCGACCTGCTGCTGCTCGACGAGCCGACCAACTACCTCGACCTCGAAGGCACGCTCTGGCTGATCGATTACCTCGCCTCCTATCCGGCGACGATCGTCGTCATCAGCCATGACCGCGACCTGCTCAACGACGTCTGCGACCATATCGTCCATCTCGATCGCGCCAAATTGCAGCTTTACCGCGGCAATTACGATTCCTTCGCCCGCCAGCGCGCCGAGGCGAAGATGCTCCAGGCCAAGTTCCTCAAAAAACAGGAGGAGCGCCGCGCCCATCTCCAGGCCTTCGTCGATCGCTTCCGCGCCAAGGCGACCAAGGCCCGCCAGGCGCAGTCGCGCCTGAAAATGCTGGAGAAGATGGAGAGCGTGGAGGCGATGGTGGACGAGGACGTCCTGCCCTTCAATTTCCCCTCGCCGGAAAAGCCGCTGTCGCCGCCGATCATCGCCATGGAAAAGGTTGCGGTCGGCTATGGCGAGCGCACCGTCCTGTCCGGTCTGTCCCTGAGCCTCGCCAATGACGACCGCATCGGCCTGCTCGGCTCGAACGGCAATGGCAAGTCGACCTTCGCCAAGCTGCTCGGCGGCAGGCTGGAGCCGCTGGCCGGCGATTTGCGCAAATCGGCCAAGCTCGAAGCGGGCTTTTTCGCCCAGCATCAGGTGGACGACCTCAATCTCGACGACACGCCCTACCTCGCCGTGCAGCGCCTGATGCCTGACGCGCCTGAGGCAAAAGTCCGCGCCCGCGCGGCGCAGATCGGCTTTCCGAACGTCAAGGCGGACACCAAGGTCGCCAACCTCTCCGGCGGCGAAAAGGCCCGCCTGCTCATGGGCCTCGCGACCTTCAACGGCCCGCATCTGCTGATTCTCGACGAGCCGACCAACCATCTCGACATCGATAGCCGCGCCGCGCTGGCCGAGGCGATCAACGATTTTGGCGGCGCGGTGATCCTGATCTCGCACGATCAATATCTGCTCGAAGCCTGCGCCGACCGGCTCTGGCTGGTCGCCGACGGCAAGGTGCGGGCCTTCGACGGCGACATGGCGGATTATCGCAAGTTTGTGCTCGATTCGGCCCGCAAGAGCCAGCGCGACGGCGCCGACAAGAAACGGGAGGCGCAAGGAGGCAATGGCGCCGAGGCGCGCCGCGACGCGGCGAAGGCCCGCAAGGACGCCGCCCCGCTCGCCCGCAAGGTCAAGGCGGCGGAAGAGAAGATGGCGAAATTCACCGGCCTGATCGCCCGCGTCGATCTGATGCTCTCCGACCCCCGCGCCTTCGAGCGAAACCCCGCCGAAGCGACGAGGCTTTCGCAGCAGCGCGCCGAACTGGAGCGGGCGCTGACGGCGACGGAAGAGGAATGGCTGGACCTTTCGGCCGAACTGGAAGCCATCACGGCCGGCTGAACAACCGGCCGATTTTCATGCGAATCTGACCGACAGCTGGAGGCGTGAGTGGAGCCCCGAAAATACCGCAGCCGGTTCGCCGTTCTCGGCTTCATCTTTCTCGGCGCGATCCTTCTTTCCTATTACCAGATTGATCGGCCGCTTTCGCAATTCGCTTTCCGCACTTTTCACGATTCGCGCGCACCCTTCGTCGCCCTGACCCGACTCATCGATATCCTGGAAATCGCGGCGGCGCTGACCCTCGTCTGGACGGGCTTGGTCTTCGCCCGCCGACGCGAACTGGGGCCCCGCGGCCAGATCGCCCTGCGCGCCACGCTCGCGCTTTTCCTGGCGATCGGCGTCAAGGAGCTGGCAAAATACGCTTTCGGCCGAACATGGCCAGAGACGTGGATTTGCGGCAATCCGTCCTTCATCCGCGACGGCGCCTATGGCTTCACGCCTTTTCACGGCGGCGCTGGTTGGGGCTCATTTCCCTCCGGCCACGAGGCCGTGGTTTGCGCGGTCGCCGGCTGTCTATGGGTTTTGGCCCCCCGGCTGCGGCCGCTCGGCGCCGTCGGCG
>JAKANG010000076.1 GCA_021812505.1 Pseudomonadota bacterium | reverse complement strand
CACCAAGACCACCTCGGCTTCATCACCGGCTGGTAGCGCCCCATGGTCAGCCATTTCACGCAGATGACGACAACCGTCATCGCGATGGAGATGATGGTCGCCGAGGCGATATATTTCCAGAGGACCTGGCCATAGGCGCCTTCAAGCACCGCGGGGCCGAACCATTCGATCGCCCAGGTGCCGAAGGTGATATAAAGCATCGTCGGCAGGGAGATATGGACCGCCTCGAAAACCGCGCGGGCGAATTTCTTCCAGCGCGGGGCCTCATAGGTCCAGTTCGCGCCGCCGGCGTCGAATTTCTGGCGCACGGGAAGCTTGATCGGGGGCGACCCGAACCAGGTGTCGCCCGCCGAGATCTCGTCATTGGCGGGCGGCTTGGATTTGATGCCGATCAGGCAGCCGTCGGGAATGTCGGCGCCAGGCGGCAGAACGCCGTCATTGCCAATGAAGACGCGGGAGCCGGTGCGCAGCTTTTCGAGCCGCATCCAGCCGCGCCGCACGTCCTCGTCGCCGAGGATCACTTCGTCGGCGATGAAGCATTTCTCACCGATTTCCACCAGATCGTAACGGCCGGGAATATTGGTCGAGATTTCCGAATCCTTGCCGATCTTGGCGCCCATCAGACGGTACCAGGCGCGCATATAGACCGTGGCGTAGAGCGAGGAGAGCGTTTCGAGCGTCACCTCGGTCGCCAACGAAACCGCCCATTTGCGCAGATAGAACCAGGAAAAGACCGAATAGACCCCCTCGCGGACGCGCGGCAGCACGGTCCAGCGAACCACGGCGATGAAGGCGACCGTCACCAGGACCATGACGAAGGAAGTCGGCCAAGCCATGATCGGGATCGCCGCCATGTAGAGCGCGCGACTGACCGCGGCGAGGCCGAGGTAATCGTCGATCCGGTCGAAGACCCAGAACGCGGGGAAGAGCGGCAGCAGGCCGACGGGCGGGATCGCGAGCAGCAGGATCGCGTAGATGAAGGTCTGGACGGCCCTTCTGCCATTCGACACCTGGGCGAAAGGCGGCAGGGCCTCCTTGTCGACCGAACCGACGGCGCGGCCCGGCGAACCGTCCCAGATTTCCCAGGCGCCGACCCGGGTGTAGGGCTCGAGCGAGGTCAGGTCCTTCAGTTCGGCGCCCTCCTCGATCACGCAGTCATGCTCGATGGCGCAGGAGGAGCCGATATAGCAATCGGGCCCAACCTCGATCGGCCCGACCACCATGTCGGGGCCGACGAAGCTGACATTGGCGAATTTCGCGCGCGCGCCGACAGTCGCGCCGGCGCCGATGGTCAGGAGATCGACCGCGCCGATTTCGAGTTCGGAAATATTGGCGTCCTGGCCGATCTTCGCGCCGAGCGCCTGCAGGTAGACGCGCATGAGGGGCGAACCCTGGAACCATTTGATATGGGTCAGGGTCAGCAGGCGCTGGACCAGCCACCAGCGGAAATAATAGACGCCCCAGATCGGATAGCGGCCCGGCCTGAATTTGCCGATGACCAGCCATTTCACGGCGACGGCCAGCAGGACCGTCGCGATATTGACGCAGACATAGACGCCGAGCAGGGAGGCGATCTCCTGCCAGATCGTGGCGTCGGTGTCGGTCAGCAGCATGTAGGACACGAAAATGCCCAGCCATTGCGCGGTCGCGATTGCGAAGAGGAAAGGCAAGGCGAGAGCCTGGGCGAGGCCGCACAGGAAGCGCCGGTAAAGCGGCGGCGGCTCGAAGGACAAATCCTTCGGCCCGCCGTGTTCCGCCGCCTTTTCGTCGAGCAGCGCGGCGATGGCGCGCAGGCTGCGCGCCGCATACATGTCCTGAAGGGTAATCCCGGCCAGAGCCGGGGTCTGGCGGACGAGGCCGACAAAACGCGCCGCCAGCAGCGAATGGCCGCCGAGGTCGGTGAAGAAATCGGCGTCGAAGGGAATGGTCTGCGGCGGCAGGACCTTCTGCGCGGCTTCGAGCAGAACCCGCTCGGTTTCCGACTGCGGATCCTCCTGCGCCTCCGACGCGGCGGCCGGCGCGGTCAGCGGCTCCTTCTTCAGGGCGTTGCGATTGACCTTGCCCGAGGACAGGCGCGGCAGGGCCTCGCGCGTCTCATAGCGCGAGGGCACCATATAAGGCGGCAGAACGCCGCGCAGTTCGGCGCGCAATTGCTTCGGCTCGAGCGTCGCGCCTTTTTCCGCGACCAGGAAGGCGACGAGCTGATCGAGGCCATCGTCCTGACGCAGCACGACCGCCGCCTGGCTGACCCCCGGCTGGCCGGAGAGTCTGGCCTCGATCTCGCCCAGCTCCACGCGGAAGCCGCGGATCTTGACCTGATCGTCGATGCGGCCGTGGAAGGCGATCTTGCCGTCCTCCTCCATGACCACCGCGTCGCCCGAACGGTAGAGGATCGGATCGCGTCCGGTGGAATCGAACGGATTGGCGATGAATTTCTCCGCCGTCAGCGCGTCGCGCTTGAGATAGCCGCGCGCCACGCCCGGACCGCCGATCAGCAATTCGCCTTCGACGCCACGCGCGAGCAGGTTGTTCGCCTCATCCGCCACATAGCAGGTGTAATTGGCGATCGGGCCGCCGATGGTCACCGGTTCGTCGGGGCGCACCTCCGCCACCGTGGCGACGACCGTGGCCTCGGTCGGGCCGTAGGAATTGAAAATGGTGCGGCCCGGACGGCTCCAGCGATTGGCCACCGCCGGCGGGCAGGCCTCGCCGCCGAGAATGATGACGCGCAGACTTGCGATATCGCGCGGCATGAGGCCCAGCAGGGTGGGAACCGTGTCGAGCACGGTGACGCCGACCTCTTCCATGAGGTCGGGCAAGGCTTCCGCCTCGCCCATCACCGCAGGCGTGGCGACGAACAAGGTGGCGCCGACGAGATAGGGAATCCAGATTTCTTCCATCGACAGGTCGAAGGCGATGGAGGCGCCCTGGAAAACGATGTCCGCCTTGTTGATCCTGTAGGTCTCGTTGGCGGAGCGCAGATAATGGCAGATGTTGCGCCCGGTGATGACGATGCCCTTGGGCGTCCCGGTCGAGCCCGAAGTATAGATCATATAGGCGGGATGATCCGGCGTCGCGCCCGCCTTGCGAGCGTCGACCGGGCTTTCGTCGGCGCGGTCGATCAGATCGACCTCGGTGAGGACCGGGGCGGTGATATTGCCCTGCGCCTTCACGGCGAAGGCCTCTGAGGTCAGAAGGCCCTTGGCCTCGGCGTCGAGCAGACAGGTTTCGATGCGGTCGAGCGGCGCTTCGGCGTCGAAGGGCAGCCAGGCGGCGCCCGTCTTGGCGATGGCGATCTGGCAGATGAGCAGCTCAGGTCCGCGCGGCCCCCAGAGGCCGACGACGTCGCCTGGGCCGATCCCGCGCCGGACAAGGCCGCGGGCGATGGCCGTCGCCTCGTGATCGACCTGGGCGTAGGTGAGCTTGCGCTCCATGGTCATCATGGCGATGCCGTGGGGCGAGAGCGCGGCCGTGACGGCGAAAATTTCGGCAAGCAATTCGTCGCGAACCAGATCGGGCCGCGACGCCCCGCGCAGCACCGAAAGCGGCGCCGGCGCGCCCCGTGGCGCAGGCGCGCGCTCCGGCAGGAGGTTCGTCTCGCGTTCCGTCTCGATTTCAGTCATCGCCTGATCCCAATCGCGTGGGCGCAACGCCTGCGCCTTCGCCGACCACGCCCGCCATAGCACAGGATAGCCGACGCTCCTACCCGCGAAATCCGGCGTAAAGCCTTATTTTCCGTGGGTTGGAGCCTCATTGGGCTACCTTGGCCGCCGCCGGGTCTGTCCCAGCCAAAAAATATCGCCATGCGCTTTCGCAAGCGACTTATGCGCCGATTCGCTTGCAGCGCACCATGCGGATGCTAGGCTCCGCAACCTGAACGGAAGCAAAACATTTCTGGGAGCCGCGCCATGCCGCAAGATCTCACGCCCGTCTGGCTCATCACCGGCTGCTCGACCGGATTTGGCCGGGAATTGTCGAAAATCCTGCTCGCGGCCGGACGCAGGGTCGTCGTCACGGCCCGCGATGCGACAAAAGTCGCCGACCTCGTCGCTGATCACCCCGAAACCGGGCTGGCCGTCGCGCTGAATGTCGACGATCCCGCCCAGATCGAGGCCGCCGTCGCGACCGCGAAAGCGCATTTCGGACGGATCGACGTGCTGGTCAACAACGCCGGCTATGGCTATCTGGCGGCGGTCGAGGAGGGCGAGGACGCCGAGGTCCGCGCCATGTTCGAGACCAATGTCTTCGGCCTTGCCGCCATGTGCCGCGCGGTCCTGCCGATCATGCGCGCGCAAAAGAGCGGAACCATCGTCAATATTTCCTCGATGGGCGGCGTCTGCGGCTTCCCCGGCATCGGCTATTACAATGCGACCAAATTCGCGGTCGAAGGCCTGTCCGAGGCCATGGCCAAGGAATTGGAGCCGTTGGGCGTGAAGGTTCTGATCGTGGAGCCAGGCCCGTTCCGCACCGACTGGGCCGGCCGCTCGCTGAAAACGCCGAAAAAGGCGATCGACGCCTATGCCGAAACCGCCGTCGCCCGGCGCAAGGCGACTGCCGCCTATAGCGGGAGCCAGGCCGGCGACCCGGTCCGCGGCGCCCATGCGATCATCCAGGCCGTCGAATCCGGAACGCCCCCGTTGCGCCTGGTGCTCGGCTCGGTCGCCCAGGACGTGATCGCGGCCCGCACCGAAGCCTTTCGCGCAGAACTGCTCACCGGCAAGGAGGTCGCGCATTCCTGCGACTTCCCCAGGGAGGATGCGCCCGCGGCATGAGGGCGCCCCCGGGCGCGAGCGCGGCAGCCGCTTGACTTTCCGCCGCCCCCGGGCGCAAGGAAGGGCCGCGCATCGCGACGGGAGTAGGATCGTGACGATAATCATTCGGCTCGGCGCCGTTCTCGCCCTGTGCGGCCTCGTCGCGGGTTGCGACCCTTGCGGCGGGCCACTCAAATTCAGCAAGTTTCCCGGCGTCTGCAATTACGACCAGGCGAAATAAGCCGCCCGGCGAGGAACGGACGTGAGAGAGGGCAAGACCAGACGGCCTGGCAAAGGGTCGCAGATCGCGATCGGGCTGATCGGCTTCGGCGCCTTCGGCCGGCTGGTCGCCGCCCATCTCGGCCCGCTGGCCCCGATCTTCGCCCATGATCCGGCGCTTGACCCGGCGACGCGCGACCTGCCGAAAGGCGTGACTCTGTGCGACGCCGCCACGGCGGGCGCCTGCGACCTCGTGGTCCTCGCCATGCCGGTTCCGCAACTGAGCGCGGCGATCGCGGCGATCCGGCCCCATCTTCGCCCCGGCGCGACCGTGCTCGACGTCTGTTCGGTCAAGGCCCTGCCCGCGCAGATCATGGGCGACGAATTGCCCGCCCATGTCGATATCATAGGCACGCACCCGATGTTCGGTCCGCAGAGCGCGCGCGGCGGGGTCAAGGGGCTGAAAATCGTCATCTGCCCGATCCGGGGCGACGGCGCGCGGCCGCTCGCAGCCTTTCTGCGCAAGACCTTCGGCTTGCAGGCGATCCTGGCCACGCCCGAAGAGCATGATCGCCAGGCGGCCATGGTCCAGGGCCTCACCCATCTCATCGCCAAGGTTCTGGTGGAAATGGAGCCGCTGCCCCGGCACATGACCACCGCCAGCTTCGACCTGCTGCTGCGGGCCGTGGACATGGTGCGCCATGACGCGCCCGAGGTCTTTTACGCCATCGAGCGGATGAACCCTTATGCGCCGGACGTCCGCCGCCGCTTCTTCGCCCTCGCGGCGGAACTAGCGGAATCGCTGGAGAAGAACGGCGACGGCCGTTCGGCCTGAGCGGTTGGCGCACGCCGGAGCGGGCGTCAAAAAAACCAGTCGCTCAGATCCAGTCGAATCGCCCCTTGGAGAAAACCAGCACCCTGCCCTGCCAGATGTCGGCGGTCGGCGCGCGCTCCAGGCTCAGGCCGCCGATCATGTGCATCAGCGCGCGCGCGACCCCGCCGTGGGAAATCACTATGCTCGTTCGATCCTGCGCGTCCAACCAGGGCGTCAGCCTTTCGGCCATGTCGGCGTAACTTTCGCCGCCCGGAGGGGTGAAGTTCCATTTGTCGGCCTCGCGCGCCAGGGCAAGCTCGGGGTCGGCGGCGCAGACTTCCGGCCAGGTCAGCCCTTCCCATCGTCCGAAGGTAAATTCGACGAGCCGCGCGTCAAATTCCCCGCCCGCAGGCGGCAGCCCCAGTTCACGGCGGAGGATTTCGAGCGTTTCGCGGGTGCGGCCGAGCGGCGAACATTGAAAGGTCAGCCTTTCTGGGACGATCCCGGCCGAAGCCAGGAGCTTACGAAGCGTCCGGCCGGCGCGCGCCGCCTGCTCCCGGCCGAGGGCGTTGAGCGGCACATCCTGCCGACCCTGCAGCCGCCCTTCGACGTTCCAGTCCGTCTCGCCGTGCCGCACAAAATAAAGCCGCGGCGGCGCGCCCCCGGCCATGACCGCGTCAGGATTTCTTGACGATGTCGGCGATGTCCGGCGCGGCGGGGTTCTTCATGCCGACGATATGATAGCCGGCGTCGACATGGAGGATTTCGCCGGTGACGCCGCGCCCCATCGGCGAAAGCAGGAACACGGCGCTTTCGCCGACTTCCTCGATGGTCACTGTGCGGCGCAGCGGCGCGTTATATTCGTTCCACTTCAGGATATAGCGGAAATCGCCGATTCCCGAAGCCGCGAGCGTCTTGATCGGGCCGGCGGAAATGGCGTTGACGCGAATGTCCTTCACGCCGAGATCGGCGGCGAGATAGCGCACGCTGGCCTCGAGCGCCGCCTTGGCGACGCCCATGACGTTGTAATGCGGCATCCATTTTTCGGCGCCG
>JAKANG010000075.1 GCA_021812505.1 Pseudomonadota bacterium | reverse complement strand
ATAACCGAAATCGCGAGATTGGACGGGCTTCCGCCGAACATATCGGTCAGAATGACGACGCCCGAGCCCGAATCGACCTGGGAAATGGCGTCGATGATGTCCTTGCGGCGACTTTCCATTTCGTCCTCGGGTCCGATGGTGATCGTCGCCAGTTGCGACTGCGGTCCGCAAACATGCTCCAACGCCGCGCGAAACTCCGTCGCCAGATGGCCATGCGTCACTAGCACCATGCCGATCATCGACACTTACCGTCCTGTCCTCGCCCGCGCCGGGCTTCCGCCCGCGCCGCGCGGCGCGGAGAACCGAGGGTCGGCGACCACGCCCGGAGGCCCCTTGCGAAGACGCCACGGCCGCCTTGAAATCGCCGAATTCCAGACGGGCCATTTTCGTGTTTGCGGCGCAGTTGGCAAGCGAAATGAGCGATTGGCGTCACTTTGTCGAAACTTTGTGCAAGAAAGCCATAACGGCAGCGACCGATCTTTCGGTCTCCCTGGCCGGCAGGCTAAGCCGCGGAACCTCATGCAAGCCATGGAAATCGCTGCACAATTCTTCAGGCTCCGGCAATCGGGGGCGAGCGGCGCGTCCTTCGTCCGTTTCCAGATCGACGATCAGCGCCAGCACGACGCTCTTTTCGTAATCTTGCGACAGGATGCCAATGCCGCGCCACTCAGCCAGCCCGGAGATGGCGCGATGCGGACTTAAAACCGCGCGCCCGCCCCGAATCCGCGCCAGAACGCAATCATCGCCGACGAGGCGGGCGAAATCGCCTTGTCGCCGCCACGCCTCGACCAGCGCCAACGCCAGGCTCGACTTCCCCGCGCCCGACCGGCCGCGAATCAGCACGCCCTTTTCGCCGAGCGCGACGGCGTTGGCGCTGACCCGATAGGAGGTTTCGGCTTCGCCCGTCCGCGCCATCGCCGCCCTCATTGCGCGGCCGGAAGGAAAACGACGAAGCGCGCGCCGAGCGTTTCGCCCTCGGGGTCAACGCGGTTTTCCGCGCGGATCGTCCCACCATGGGCCTCGACGATCTGACGCGAGATCGAAAGACCCAGACCGGAATTCTGCCCGAAGCTCTGGTTGGGGCGATCCGTGTAGAATCGTTCGAAGATCCGCTCGAAGGCATGGGCCGGTATCCCCGGCCCGTCGTCATCGACGACGATTTCGAAGCCCGCGCGCGGCGCCTGCCCCTGTTGCGTCGACGCGCGCGCGTGTCGGACGGCGACGCGCACTTCGCCGCCCGGTTCGGAAAAGGTCCGCGCATTGTCGATCAGATTATTGAACACCTGCCCCAGGCGCGAATCGTGGCCGAAGACCAGCCAGGACGCCGACTGGACGCCTGGCTGCGGCGAGGCATCGACAGTGAGCTTCACCTTGACCCGATCCTCGCGCTTGACCTGATTGGCGACGTCGACCAAAGCGCGCGCCAGTTGCGCGATGTCTATGGGATCGCGATCGCCGCGCGCCAGTTCGGCGTCGAGCCGGGACGCGTCGGAAATGTCGGAAATCAGCCGGTCCAGCCTGCGTACATCATGCTGGATCACCTCAAGGAGGCGCCCGCGCGCCTCGTCCGTCCGGGCGATTGGAAGGGTCTCCACCGCGCTGCGCAGCGACGTCAGCGGATTCTTGAGCTCATGGGAGACGTCGGCCGCGAAACGTTCGATCGCCTCCATGCGGTTGAACAGGGCGCGGGTCATGTCGCGCAAGGCGCCCGACAAATGGCCGATCTCGTCGTTGCGGTCCGTGAAATCGGGAATTTCCTGGCGTGACTTGACCCCTCGCCGCACCCGGTCGGCGGCCTCGGCGAGCTTGCGCATGGGCTCGGCGATGGTTCCCGCCAGGGCGGCGGAAAGCAGGAACATCACGGCCGCCGCGACGAGGAAGATGCGCACGAGGGCCCGCCGCTCGGCGGCGATCGCCGCGTCGATGTCGCCGCCCTGCGTGGAAAGCAGCAGCGCGCCGCGCACGGTGCGGAAGCGCTGGATCGGCTCGGCGACGGTCACCACCGTCTCGCCGCGCGCATTGACCCGGACGAAAGACTGCTCCCGGCCTTCGAGCGCGCTGGCCACTTCCGGATAGCCGCGCCCGTTGGCCACGCCAATGTCCTGATAGAGCGGCAGCTTTTCCGAATTGAACTTGCCATGGACCAGGTCGCGCAGCCATTCGAGCCAGCGCGGCCCTTCCTCCTGGCCCGGCGGCGGCAATTCATTGCGCAGGATGTTCGAGCGGGCGGCGAGCGAGCGCGAGTCGAGCAGCATGTAGCCGTCGCGATCGTAGATCCGCGCGCGGGTCTTAGTCGGCGAGACGAGCCGACGCAGCAACGGGCCGACGCGATCCGGATTGATCGAGAACTCCAGGCCCGATTCGGATTCCTGCTCCAGCCCGTAGCTCTGGCCGGGCGCGAGCTTGAGCAGCTTTTCCGGATCGATGGTGATGGCGTCGGCGTCCACCGTCGCCGAAGAGGCGATGGCGGCGGAAATGATTTCCGCCTGGGTGCTGAGGCTCTGCACGCGGGCGTCGATCAGGCCTTGCCGGAACTGGTTGAGATAGAGGAAGCCGACGAGCAGCGCGAACAGTCCGCCGAGATTGAGGAGGACGATGCGCCGGGTCAGGGAGGAGGAAAAACGGGAAACGAAACGGCGAAGAAAAGCGCGCGCCGCGGCGACCCGCCGCCAGACGCTCACCCTCGACGGGAAGCCACGAGAAACCGGCGCCGCCCCGCGCGGCTTCGCTTCACGTCCCACCCGTTCCGCGCCAACACGCTCGTTCAAGACCGCCCCCGATTCCGGGATCTCATTCCTTGAAGCGGTAGCCGACGCCGTAAAGCGTCTCGATCATCTCGAAATCGTCGTCGACCATCTTGAATTTCTTGCGCAGCCGCTTGATGTGGCTGTCGATCGTGCGGTCGTCGACATAAACCTGATCGTCATAGGCGGCGTCCATCAGGGCGTTGCGGCTCTTCACCACGCCGGGCCGGGTCGCGAGCGCCTGCAGGATCAGGAATTCGGTCACCGTCAGCACCACCGGCTCGCCCTTCCAGGTGCAGGCGTGGCGCTCGGGGTCCATCTTGAGCTGGCCGCGCTCGAGGATCTTGGCCTCGGTCTCCTTCTGCGCCGCCGCCTCCTTGGGATTGGCGCGACGCAGGATCGCCTTGACGCGCTCGACCAACAGGCGCTGCGAGAAGGGTTTGCGGATGAAATCGTCCGCTCCCATCTTCAGGCCGAACAATTCGTCGATTTCCTCGTCCTTGGAGGTGAGGAAGATCACCGGCAGGTCGGATTTCTGGCGCAGTCGGCGCAAGAGCTCCATGCCGTCCATGCGCGGCATCTTGATATCGAAGATCGCCATGTCGGGAGGATTGTTGCGCAGGCCCTCAAGCGCCGCCATCCCATCATTATATGTCTGGACGCGATATCCCTCTCCCTCCAGAGCGATCGAAACGGAGGTCAGGATGTTGCGATCGTCATCGACAAGCGCGATGGTCGGCATGGAATACCTCTTTTTTCTGACGCGGCCGCGAGCAAAGCGACGACGCAGTCTTTATATCATATAGGAACACCCGCCCGGAATTCACGCCGTTTTCAATGAACAGCCCATGAACAAAGCCGACGACGCCCCAAAAGCCCCCTTCGCGCCCCTTCCACAGAACTCGTTCGACGGCCTCGCCCTGGCCAAGGGCCTGTTGCGCGCGACGCCCGCCGCCGCGCTGGCGACGCTTGCGCGCGACACCTCCTATCCCTTCGCGAGCCTGACCAGCGTCGCCACGGACAGCGACGGCGCGCCGATCCTCTTGCTCTCCGCTCTCGCCCATCATACGAAAAACCTGTGCGCCGATCCGCGCGCCTCATTGCTGCTGGCCGAGGGCGGCAAGGGCGACCCGCTCGCGCATCCGCGCCTGACGGTCGTCGGGCGACTGGCTCCGACCACGGAGGCGAGGGCGCGCACGCGCTTCCTGCGCCGCCATCCAAAAGCGGCG
This sequence comes from Pseudomonadota bacterium, assembly GCA_021812505.1. Next base: position 2,868 of record JAKANG010000075.1, on the reverse strand, counting down.
CTTTACGCCGATTTCCCCGATTTCGCGTTCTGGCGGCTCGAACCGGAGGCCGCCCATCTCAATGGCGGCTTTGCGCGCGCCGCGGACTATCCGGGCGCCGATCTGCTGACCCGCATCGACGACGCCGAAAGCCTGATCGCCAAGGAAGAGGCGCTGCTCGAAGAGATCAACGCCTGGCCCCGCGAGAGGCGCGGCCTTTTGGCGCAGGCCGCGGGCGCCGACGACGCCCTGAACTGGCGCGCCGCCGGGCTAGATCCGGAGGGACTCGACCTCGCCGCGCCTCAAACCACGACGCGGCTTGCCTTTGTGCGGCGCGCGAGCGATCCCGCCGAATGGCGGAAAACCCTTCAAGCGGCGACGGAGCAAGCCCCCGCGAAGGACTGAATGGCCGAGCCGAACGGGGGCCGCATATGGTCCTTTTTGCTCACTTGCCTGCCCTGGGGGGCGCGCGTAAACCGCCCGGATCATTTTAAAAAGCATCACGCGCAGCTACGACAAAACGCGCGGTCGGGAGCAGAACCATGTCTGAAACGGGCGTCTTCAATCCGGCATTTCCGGTCGAGTCCTTCGGGTTCAAGAACCTCGGAAACGTTTATTACAACCTGACCGCGCCTGCGCTTTACGAAGAATCCCTGCGCCGCAACGAGTCGACGCTCGCCGCCGGCGGCGCCCTCGTCGCCGAAACCGGCGCCCACACCGGCCGTTCGGCCAAGGACAAATTCGTCGTGCGCGACGAAACCACCGAACAAACGGTGTGGTGGGACAATAACGGAGCCATTTCGCCGGCCGATTTCGACGCCCTCTACGCGGACTTCCTCGCCCATGCCGAGGGCAAGGACCTGTTCGTCCAGGATTTGTACGGCGGCGCCGATCCGGCGCACAGGGTCAAGACCCGGGTCGTGACCGAATATGCCTGGCATTCGCTGTTCATCCGCAACCTGCTGATCCGCCCGAGCGCCGAGGACGTGCTCGCCAATGTCGCCGAACTGACCATCATCGACCTTCCCTCGTTCCGCGCCGACCCCAAGCGTCACGGCTGCCGCAGCGAGACGATCATCGCGGTGAATTTCGCCAAGAAGATCGTCCTGATCGGCGGCACGTCCTATGCCGGCGAAATGAAGAAGTCGGTCTTCACCTATCTCAATTATATCCTGCCGACCGAAGGCGTCATGCCGATGCATTGCTCGGCCAATGTCGGCGACGCCCATGACGCCGCCGTCTTCTTCGGCCTGTCGGGCACGGGCAAGACCACCCTCTCCGCCGATTCCTCGCGCACCCTGATCGGCGACGACGAGCATGGCTGGTCGAAGGAAGGCGTCTTCAATTTCGAAGGCGGCTGCTACGCCAAGGCGATCAAGCTGTCGCGCGAGGCCGAGCCGGAAATCTACGCCACCACCGAGCGTTTCGGAACGGTGATGGAAAATGTCGTGCTTGAGCCCGAAACCCGCGTTCCGGATTTCGATGACGGCAGCAAGACCGAGCACACCCGCGTCGCCTATCCGCTGAACTTCATCCCCAACGCCTCGGCCACCGGCCGCGCCGGCCACCCGAAGAACATCGTGATGCTGACCTGCGACGCTTTCGGCGTTCTGCCGCCGATCGCCAAGCTCGACGCCTCGCAGGCCATGTACCACTTCCTTTCCGGCTATACCGCCAAGGTCGCCGGCACGGAGAAGGGCGTGACCGAGCCGTCCGCGACCTTCTCGACCTGCTTTGGCGCGCCCTTCATGCCCCGTCATCCGTCGGAATACGGCAACCTGCTGCGCGAACTCATCGCCCGGCATCACGTCGACTGCTGGCTGGTGAACACCGGCTGGACGGGCGGCAAATATGGCGTGGGCCGCCGCATGCCGATCCGCGTCACCCGCCGCCTGCTCGCCGCCGCGCTCGACGGCTCGCTGAACAAGGCCGATTTCCGCACCGATCCCTATTTCGGCCTCGCCGTGCCGACTTCGGTGCCGGGCGTCGAGCCGCATATCCTCAACCCGGTCAAGACCTGGGCCTCGAAGGCTGATTTCGCCGAAACCGCCAAAAAGCTGGTGAAATTGTTCCGCGACAATTTCGTCACCTTCGAGCCCCATGTCGACGCCCAGGTGCGCGACGCGGCGCCGGCCATCCAGGTCGCGGCCGAATAAGCCGCTCCCAAGCTCGCTTTTGCAGACCCCGCCTGGCCACAGGCGGGGTTTTCTGTTCGAAACCGGGCCGGCGTTAAGCCTTCGTTCAGCAATAAGAATACATTTTAATATTATTGGCCCGTTGGGAGCTTAAAAATCCGGTTTCGGTCTTAATGAAGCCATTAATGAATCGGAAATCCCCGGCCGTTGCTGTCAAGGCGACAGTGGAATTGCAAACGTGGGAAAAAATATGCGTATCGGCTCGTCGAAGGACCTGAAGAACGAGACCCTCACATCTCTGGGCAAGATCAGCGCCGCCTCGGACTGGCGCGGCGAAGGCGACCTTGCGGACGCCAGCGCCTCCCGGCTCAAAGCCTTGCACCAGCTCATGCGCGCCGCCGAGGACTATGACGCCGACGCCCTGCTCGACGTCGATTATTCGGAAGAAATCCTGCCGCATACGGAACACAACGGCGGAACGCCGCTGAAGCGGATCTGCGCGACCGCCGTCGCCGTCAAGCTGAAGTCGGCCTGATCGTCTGGCCCTGTCCCGAAGCGAGCGCCGCCGAAAGGCGGCGTTTCCATTTTCAGGCGGCGGCCGTGGCGCGCACGATCAGGCCAGCGACGGCGCAAGACGCGAGGCGGGTGCGCAGGCTGTCGGAGCGGTCGTTATGGATGATCGGCGCCCGAGCGCCGACGACCACGCCCGCCGCGTCGGCCCCAGCCAGGAAGGTAAGCTGCTTGACCAGCATGT
>JAKANG010000074.1:1423-6942 GCA_021812505.1 Pseudomonadota bacterium | reverse complement strand
ATGACGGTGACGCCGGGGATTTTTTCCGCCTCGTCGATGGCCTCGATCCGTCCCCCCTTGAGCGGCGTTCCGGGATAGCCGCGCGCCGCGAGAACCACGGTCAGGGCGGTTTTCGCCGACAGGCGGACTTGTTCCGGCAGGCGGCGTTCGGCGCAGGCGAGCAGCAGTCCGAGCAGGTCATCCTCGAGACGCGCCATCATGACCTGGCATTCGGGGTCGCCGAAGCGCGTGTTGTATTCGATGAGTTTGGGGCCGTCCTTGCCGATCATCAGACCGGCGAACAGGACTCCGCTGAACGGACAGCCCTCGGCCTTCATCGCCGCGACGGTCGGCTCCACGATCTCGCGCATCACTCGCGCGCTGATCTCGGGGGTCATGATGGGGGCGGGCGAAAAAGCGCCCATGCCGCCGGTGTTCGGCCCCTGGTCGCCGTCGCCGACGCGCTTATGGTCCTGGGCGGAGGCGAAGGCGACGGCCTTCTCGCCGTCACACAGCGCGAAGAACGAGGCTTCCTCGCCGTCGAGCCATTCCTCGATCACCGCTTCGGCGCCCGCCGCGCCGAAGGCCCCGGAAAACAGCGCATCGACCGCCTGCTCGGCCTGTTCGAGCGTCATGGCGACGACCACGCCCTTGCCGGCGGCAAGACCGTCGGCCTTGACCACGATTGGAGCCCCTTTTTCGCGCACATAGGCCAGCGCCTTTTCCCGGTCAACAAAACGTTCATAGGCGCCGGTCGGGATGTCGTATTTCGCGCAGAGATCTTTGGTGAAGCCCTTGGAGCCTTCCAGCCGCGCCGCCGCCTTGCTCGGCCCGAACGCCCTGAGTCCCGCTGCTTCCAGCGCATCGACCAGCCCTTCGACCAGAGGCTGTTCGGGGCCGACGACCACGAGACCGATCGCCTCCGCCCGGCAGAAGGCGATGACGCCCGCGAAATCGTTCGCGTCCAGCGCGACATTGTGCGCGACCTGCGCCGTGCCGGGGTTGCCGGGAGCGACGAACAGGCGGTCCAGCAGCGGGCTTTTGGCGAGCGCGAGGGCAAGCGCATGTTCGCGCCCGCCGGAGCCAATAAGGAGAACATTCATGAAGGGCCTCTTTCGCCGCCTGTTTAGGCGAGGGCGGGGCGCCTTTCAACTTGCCTTCGAATTCGGTCGCCGATCCATGGCCGAGCCGGCGGCGCGGGGGCGCGCAACCGAGAAACAAAAAAAAAATTTAATTAAAAAAAATTTAGCCGATGCGTATGCTCGGCTCATTCGGGGTTCCGCGTCACGCCGGGGTTGGGGTCGGGTGACGCGAAGCGGCCGGCGGCGCCTGTGGCCCAGCCGATGATCGGCGGGGGCGCCTCAGCGGCTGCCGCAAGGGGCACAGGGGAACCTCGCGAAAGCATTTCCTCCCGATCGATTGTCTTACGAAATCGAAAATATGAACGACGCCAAATCCGTTCTGGAAGGTCTGACGCGCGAGCAATATCTTGCCATCGCCCGCGACATTTACGGGCGGCGCGCCAGGGGCGACAACGAGCCCGGGCTGTTCTTTTTCGCCGACAACGCCACCTATCGGCTGATCGGGTCGCGCGATCTGATTCCCGCTGCCGGCGTCCGCATAGGAAAGGACGAAATTCGCGAGGCCTGGCGGGCCTTCGACATCGATTTCGAGATGGTCCGTTTCCAGATCGACGATCTTGTCGTCGACATGCCGCGCATGTCCTATATGTCCTGGCGCATGACGGTGAAAAACCGCGGCACCGGCGCGGTCGTGGAACTCGAAGGCGTCGACCGCCTCCGGTGGGTGGATTTCATGATCGTCGAATGGACGCGCTATTTCGACACTGCGCTCATAGCCGCCTTGCGGCAGGGCGAGTGACGCCGGTTCCGATTGGGGGCGTCAATGGCGCGCTCAGCCGCCCTGGCCGTTGGCGCGCGCGGGCGTTCCCGTCGCGGGCGCGTGGCTTTCGGTCTGCCGTGGGGCGTCGGGCAGGCCGTTCTCGATCTTGCTCAGGATCTTCGGCAGATCCTCGGGGTCCGGCTTGAGGTCGCGCGCGTGGTTCCACTGGAACCCGGCGTCGAGCTTGCGGCCGACGCGCCAATAAGCGTCGCCGAGATGGTCGTTGATCGTCGGATCTCCCGGCTTGAGATCGACGGCGCGCTCCAGATATTTCACCGCCTCGTCGTAACGGCCGAGCTTGTAATAGGCCCAGCCGAGCGAATCGACGATATAGCCGTCCTCCGGCTCCAGTTCGACCGCGCGGCGCAGCATCTTGAAGGCCTCGTCGAGATGGATGCCCTGGTCGACCCAGGAATAGCCGAGATAGTTCAGCACCATCGGCTGCTCAGGGTAGAGTTTGAGCGCCTCTTTAAGGTCGGGCTCGGCCTTGCTCCATTCCTTCGCGCGCTCGTAATCGACGCCGCGGAAATAATAGATCGCCCAGCGGCTCTTGTCGTCGGGCGCGGTCAGCGCCAGAACGCGGGTATAGGCGTCGGCCGAGTCCTTGAACTTTTTCTCGGAGCGCAATACGTCGGCGAGCGCCGAAACCGCGTCCACATTGTCGGGATGGTCCTTGACGATGGCGCGCAACCGCTTGAGCGATTCCTCCGCCTTGCCCATGGCGGCGTAAATCAGGGCGATGCGAATCTCGCTCGTGACCCGCAGCGGGCTCGATTTGGGAACCTGATCGTAGATTTCGATCGCCGAATCATATTGCTTCAGCTTGCCATAAGCCTCGCCGAGCGTGTCGAGCGCCAGGGCGTTCTGGGGGCTGAGTTCGAGGGCAAGGCGCAGGAACACGATCGCTGCGATCGCGTCGCCGGGGCGGCCGCCGGCCGCGCCCAAGCCATAGGCGCCGAGGCCGTAAAGGACTTCCGCCGCGCCGCCGCGGGCGTCCTTGACCATCGGTTCGAGCCTGCGGCCCGCCGCGAGATCGGCGAGCGCCGCCCCGATGATCGGATTGTGCGGCTGAAGCTTGCTGAAGTCGCGAAAAACCTTTTTCGCTTCGTCGATCTTGCCCCGGCGCGCCAGATTGCGGCCATAGGCGTCGACCAGACGCAAGGTGGACTGGTCGGTGTCATAGGCCGCCTTGAGCCGCGCCCCCGCCTCCTCGGCCCTGCCCGCGACATCGAGCATCAGCCCGGCATGGAAGTCGCGGAACACGGCAAAGGTGGGATCGCTCATGGAATCGATCGTGGCGATCGCCTTTTTTACGTCGCCGGAGCCGACGTAGCTCCAGGCGGTGAGCAGGATGGTGGTGAGATCGCCCTTGCCGACTCCGCTCGCACCAAGCAGCGCCCGCGCCGAGGCATAGTTCCTGTTCCGGAAATCATGCACGGTCAGGGTGAGACGGGCGGACGCATTGTGCGGGTCGCGCTGCATGATGGCCCGCGCCAGCGCCGCCGCGGCGTCCATGTCGCCATTGGCGAGGGTCGCGACAAAGGCGCCCTGGATCAGTTCGGGATTGCGTGGGTCGGCGCGCAGAGCCTCGCGGAAAAAAGTCGAGGCCGCGAAAGTGTCATGTTCGGCTTCGGCGACGCGCGCGGAAAGGTAATTGCCGGACGGGCTGTCGCCGACCTCGAAAGGCTCGGAAACAGCGTCCGTCTCGCGCGCGTGGCCGGCGAGCGGCAGCAGAGCGAGGGAAAGGACGAGGCCGCGAAGGGCGCTCTTGCGCACGGAAACCAATTTGAGATTCACGAAGCCGGACTTTCGCTGACGCGCCGCGAGTCGCGCGATCTTGCACGAGGGACGCGAAGAAGATGGCCTTTTTACGCCCGGAGAGCAAGGACGGGTCAACGGATTTCGATATCCAGGCCAAGGTCCAGCACTGGGGCGGAATGGGTGAGCGCGCCCGACGAAATCAGGTCCACGCCGGTCTCGGCGACGTCCTTCAGGCCGCCGAGGTGAATTCCCCCGGACGCCTCGGCGATCATCCGGCCGCCGATCATCGCCACCGCCTCGCGCAATTGCGCGGGGCTCATGTTGTCAAGCAGCACGGCGTCGGCGCCTTCGGCGAGAACGTCTCGCAACTGCTCGAGCGTATCGACCTCGATCTCGATCTTGACCAGATGGCCGGCAAAGGCTTTCGCCGCGCGCAGAGCGGGGATGATTCCGCCGGCGACGGCGATATGGTTGTCCTTGATCAGCACGGCGTCGTCGAGGCCGAAGCGATGGTTGACGCCGCCGCCGCAGCGCACCGCATATTTTTCGAAGGCGCGCAGGCCCGGCGTCGTCTTGCGGGTGCAGCAGACTCGCGCCGTGGTGTGGGCGACGGCCTGGGCGTAATGCGAGGTCAGGGTGGCCACCCCGCACATCCGGCCGAGAAAATTCAGCGCCACGCGCTCGCCGGCGAGAATGCCCCGCGCCGGCCCTTCGATTCGGGCAAGAACGGCGCCGGGCGCGAAAGACTCGCCGTCGCGCGCGACCGGTTCGAAAATCAACGCCGGATCCGCCAGTTCGAAAGCCTTGCGCGCCAGATCGAGGCCGGCGAGCACGCCCGGCTTTTTGCGCGCGGCGATCACCGCCTTTGCCTGGGCAGAGGCGGGAATGGTCGCCTGCGAGGTGACGTCGCCGGCGCGGCCGAGATCTTCGGCGAGGGCGGCGCGCACGGCGGCTTCGACCAGATGAGGGCTGAGTTCGGGGAGGTTCATGCGGCTTCCGGGGCGACGACGCCGCGCGCGACGCGCAGGGCCTCGTCGAGGGTGATGAAGGAGCGGTGCGCCAGCGCCGGGTCGGAAGCCGGAAAATCCGTGCGGAAATGTCCGCCCCGGCTTTCGCGGCGCAAAAAGGCGCCGGCCGCGATCAGCAAAGCGGCCTCGGCGCGGTTGCGCAGGTCGATCGAGTCTGTTTTGAGCGCGCGGTCGCGCAGGCGGGTCAAGGCGCGAAGGGCGGCGCGCAAGCCCGCCGCGTCGCGCAGCACGCCGACATGGCGGGACATGATCCGCCGCAGTTCGGCGGCGGCTTGGGGATCGTGGCGCGCCGGCCGGTTCGGGACGGGCGCCGGCTCTGACGTAGGCAGGCCAGGAAGCGCGGCGGCGATGTCGCGGGCGACGCGGTCGCCGTAAACCACGGCTTCGAGCAGGGAATTGGAGGCGAGGCGGTTCGCCCCGTGCAGGCCGGTCGAGGCGACCTCGCCAGCCGCCCAAAGGCCGGGCAGCGAGGTGCGGCCATTGCGGTCGGTCCACAGCCCGCCCATGTGGTAATGCTCGGCCGGAGCGACCGGGATCGGCTGGCGCGCCGGGTCGATCCCCGCCGAAAGGCAGGCGGCGGCGACATTGGGAAATTTTTCCGCGAAAACGGCGCCGACGGCTTTTGTCGCGTCGAGAAAGGCGCCGCGCCCGGCGGCGATTTCGGCGAAAACGCCGCGCGCCACCACGTCGCGCGGAGCAAGCTCAGCGTCCTTGTGGAGGTCGGGCATGAAACGGCGCCCGTCTGCGTCGATTAGGATCGCGCCTTCGCCGCGCAGGGCTTCGGTGGCGAGGGGCGCCGGGTCACGGCCGATGTCGATGGCGGTCGGGTGGAATTGCACGAATTCGGCG
>JAKANG010000074.1:0-1413 GCA_021812505.1 Pseudomonadota bacterium | reverse complement strand
ACGCGGGCCCCGGCGCGCGCGGCGAAAGCGAGCGGCGCGCCGGTCGCCTCGGGCGGATTGGTGGTGACGGCGTAAAGCCCTCCGATCCCGCCGCTGGCGAGAACGATCGCGCGGGCCGGGAAAGCCTGGAGGGCGCCCGAGGCGTCGCGGGCGTAAACGCCGGCGGCGCGTCCGGATCGGACGATCAGATCCTCGGCGACAAAATTTTCGTGGATTTTTATCGAGGGCGCGCGCCGGACTTCGGCGATCAGCGCCTGCATGATCGCCGCGCCGGCGCCGTCGCCCTTGACCCGCACGATGCGGCGCGCCGAATGGGCGGCTTCGCGCGAGGGAGCCAGACGTCCTTTGCCGTCGCGGTCGAAGGGCGCGCCGAAGCGCAGCAGGTCCTCGACTCGCGCTCCCGCCTCGCGCGCGACGGCGAGGGCGACGCCTTCATCGACAATGCCGGCGCCGGCGACGACCGTGTCTTTGGCATGAAGCTCCGGGCTGTCGCCCTCGGCGATCGCCGCCGCCACGCCGCCCTGCGCCCAGGCGGAGGACGAGCCTTCGCCGAGCGGCGCGGCGGCGAGCACGGCGACCGGCAAAGGCGCGAGTTTCAGCGCGCAGAATAGGCCAGCCAATCCGCCGCCGACGATGAGGATTTCGGGTTTCGCCATGGCTCGGACGCCCTCTTGCCGCTTGATTCGGTCAGGGGCGGTCCCTCACTTCAATGCGATCATGCGCTCGACCGAACGGCGGGCGCGGGCGGCGAGCGCGGGATCGACGACGACCTCCTCGCGCATATGGACGAGGCTGTCGAGGATTTTCGGCAAAGTGATGCGCTTCATATGTGGGCAAAGATTGCATGGGCGCACGAAATTCACGCCCGGATTTTCCGCCGCGACATTGTCGGCCATCGAACATTCGGTGACCAGCAGCACCCGGCTCGGCTGGCGCGTCTTGACATAATCGATCATCGCCGCGGTCGAGCCGGAAAAATCGCAGACTTCCACCACTTCCGGTGGGCATTCGGGATGAGCGATCAGCTTGATCGACGGATCGTCGTCGCGATAGCGCAGCAATTCCTGAGGCGTGAAACGCTCGTGCACCTCGCAGGCGCCATGCCAGGCGATGATCTTGACTTTGGTCTGGTGCGCGACATTGGCGGCGAGAAAGCGGTCGGGGACCATGATCACCCGGTCAGCGCCGAGGCATTCCACCACTTTCAGCGCATTGGCGGAGGTGCAGCAGATGTCCACCTCCGCCTTCACCTCGGCCGAGGTGTTGACATAGGCGACGATCGGAACGCCCGGATATTGCCGGCGCAGGGCGCGGATGTCGGCGCCGGTGACAGAAGAGGCGAGCGAACAGCCGGCCTGGGCGTCCGGAATCAGCACGGTCTTGTCCGGGCTGAGGATTTTCGAGGTCTCGGCA